>DASZCY010000299.1:0-5033 GCA_035942615.1 Solirubrobacteraceae bacterium
GAGGCGGGCCGCTCGCGCGCGTGGCCGGCGGCGCACTGGCCGCCGCCGGCGCCGCCGTCATCGTCGACGACATCACCGGCGGGCGCCAGTGGTTCCGCCGCCGCATACTGCCCTCGCGCCCCACGCACAACGTGGTGGCCCAGGCAGGCGATCAGCGCGCGCGGCCCACCCTGGTGATCCTCGCCCACCACGACGCCGCACACACCAGCCTGCTGTTCCACCCCGGGCTCATGCGCGCTCTGGGCGATCGGCTTCCCGACCTCTACGGGCGCATCAACACCACCCCGCCGCTCATGTGGCCCGTGTTCGCAGGGCCGGCGCTGGTCGCCCTGGCCGCCCTGCTGGGCCGCCGTCGCGCGCTGGGGGCCGGCACGGCGCTCAGCGCCGGCACCGTCGCATCGATGGCGGAGATCGGGGCGCACGGCACCGTGCCCGGGGCCAACGACAACCTCACGGGCGTGGCCACGCTGCTGGGCGTCGCCGGCGCGCTGGCCCAAGAGCCCGTCGAGGGCTTGCGCGTGCTGTTGGTCTCCACGGGCAGCGAGGAATCGCTCATGGAGGGCATGCGGGCCTTCGGGCGCCGCCACTTCCCCTCGCTGCCGCGCGAGTCCACCCACGTGCTGTGCGTGGACACGGTGGGTTCCCCCCACCTGCTGATGCTGGAGGGCGAGGGGATGCTGTGGATGAACGAGTATCCGCCCGCCTTCAAGGCGCTGGTGCGGGCCTGCGCCGACAGGGCGGGTATCGAGCTGTGGGCCGGCCTGCGCTTTCGCAACGCCACCGACGGTCTCATCGCGCTGCGCGCCGGCTATCCCACGGTCATGCTGGGCTCCTGCGACCGCTACAAGCTGCCGACCAACTACCACTGGCCGACCGACACGGCCGAGAACGTGGACTTTTCGACGGTCCGCGACGCGGTCAGCCTGTGCACCGCGGTGGTGCGCCGCCTGGCGGCCGGCTAGCCCCGGACGCCCCCACCCGGCGCTCGATGGCCGCCGCCGTGCCCGGCGGGACCTCGCTGAAGGTCAGCGCCCGGCCCGAGCGGGTGCGCACCCGCAGGGTGGCCCAGCGCCGGCGCGGGCGGCGCAGGCGGTGGGAGACGTCCGCGATGGCGTCGTAGCGCAAGGAGCGCACCCGGCCCATGACCGCGTCGTCGTGCAGCCACAGCAGGCGGCGGTCGGTCACCGCCAGCACCGATCGAGGGCTGGCCCACGTGGAGACGGGGGTGACCAGGTGCACGTCCTCCTCGGGATCCAGCGCCGCGGTCAGCTCGGGCCCCAGCGCCCAGCGCACCTGCTTGGGCAGCCACTGGCCCTGGAGGCGGTGCCAGCGCCCGTTGATGGGGCGGCGATAGCGGACCTCCTGGTCCTCCTCCCCCGGACCGTCGCGGTCGGGGAGAGCTGGCGGCCCTCCGCGGCGCAGCAACTCGTAGGCAGCGTTGACCTCGGCCATGCGCCGCTGCGCAGACTCCCCGCCGCCACGGTCGGGATGCCAGCGCTTGGCCGCCGCCCGGTAGGCGGCGGCCACCTCGCGCGGCGGGGCGCCGGGAGCGACGCCCAGGACGGCGTAGGGGTCCATGCGCGCATTGTGGCGGGCCGGGTGGGCCGCCTCACTGAGCGGCCCGCGCCCGGGCGAAGGCCAGCGCCTCCTCACGGGAGCTGACCGCGCCCGTGAACTGGGCGCGGGCCAGCTCCGCCATGGCCTCGCCCAGCCACGGCCCGGGCGCGCGGCCCGCCGCCGCGGCCACCTCGTCACCGCGCAGCAGCGGCGCCGGCGGGCCCTCGGCATGGTGGCGCAGGGCCTCGCCCAGCAGCACCCGCGCCACCGCGAGATGGCGCTCGATGGCCTCGTCGGCCTTGCGCCCGCGGGTGGCCAGGCGATCGGCGACGCTGAGCAGGGTCACGTCGGCGGCCACGGGCGCACACGCCGCCAGGTAGTCGTGGATCGCGCCGCGGTCCAGTGGCGCGCCGTGGACGAGGAAGCCCGCGCGCAGATGGTGGCGCGCCAGCGCAGCGACGTGCGCGCGCAGACCCTCGCTGGTGCGCAGGCGCGCGAGCACCTCGCGCGACATGGCCGCGCCCAACTCGTCGTGGCCCGGGAAGCCAAACCCGCCCCGCGCGAGCGGAACCTGGGTGACGGGCTTGGCCACGTCGTGCAACAGCGCGCCCCAGCGCAGCGCGCCGCCCCGCGTCAGCCCGTCGGCCAGCGGCTGGGCCAGCAGCGCGGCGATCGCCCCGGCGTGCTCCTCGCCCAGCACGGCGCCGGGCTCACGCTCCAGAGCGATGACGTGCGCTAGCACCTCGAGCACGTGGCCGTGCACGTCGCGGTGGTGGTACAGCGTCTGCTCGACGGCGTGCATCGCCGAAAGCTCGGGCAGGACGACGGCGCTCGCCCCGGCGGCCTCGAGGAGGTGCAGGCCGTCGACCGCGCGGTCGGCGCCCACCAGACGGCACAATTCGGCAAACACCCGCTCGCCCGCCACGCGCTGCAGACCGGGCGCGTGGCGGGCCGCGGCCATCACCGTGGCAGGCTCGGGCTCGAGCTCCAGCTCGCAGGCCAGGCGGGCGAGGCGCACGCAACGCAGAGGGTCGTCGGCGAAGGCCTGCGCCGAGACCATGCGCAGGCGGCGGGTGGCGAGGTCCCGCGCCCCGCCGTGGGGATCGACCCGCTCGCCGCCGGCCAGGGGCTCGGCCATGGCGTTCAACGTGAAGTCACGCAGCGCGAGGTCGTCTTCGACCGTGGCGCCGCGCCGGGGGGTGAGATCGGCATGCCAGGAGCGGTCGGCGGCCAGCACGCGCCAGGAGCCCCAGGCGTCCGACAGGGGGAAGGCGGGCCCTCGTGCGGCGCGCGCGAGAAGCTGGGCCGCCTCCCGCACGTCGCCGGCGACGACCAGGTCGAGATCGGTCAGCGCGCGCCCCAGGAGCCGGTCGCGCACCGCGCCGCCGACGAGGTGCACGTCGCCGTGCCCCGCCAGGGCGGCGCGGGCGACGGCCAGGGCGTCGCTCACCGCGCGCGTCCCGCGCCCGCCTCCTGCCCGGCGCGGGCGGCCGTGACCAGCAGCGCGGCGTCATGCTCGGCGACCGGCTCGCCGTCGCGGTGGTAGGCGCGCGGGAGACGGGGCAGGAGGGCGGTGGTCACCTCGTAGTTGATCGTCCCCTGCCGGCGGGCGACCTCCTCGGCCAGGATCCGCTCGCTGCCGCGCGCCCCGATGAGCACCGCCTCGTCCCCGCTGGCCACCCGCGGATCAGGCCCGGCATCGGCGGTGACGTAGTCCATCGACACCGTCCCGCGCAGCCTCCGGCGCTCGCCGGCCAGCAGCACCTCGGCATCGCCGGTCCGTGCCCGCGGCCAGCCGTCGCCGTAGCCCACGGGCAGGGTGGCCACCGTGCTGGGCGCGTCGGCGATCCAGCGCCGCCCGTAGCCCGCGCTCTCCCCGGGCGCGATCGGCTTGAGCGCGGCGACGTGCGTGGCCAGCTCGAGCGCGGGCTCCAGGTTTCTGGCGGCGGGATCCTCGCCGAAGGGGTCCAGCCCGTATGCGGCCACGCCCGGGCGGACCATGTCGTGGTGGGCCGCCGGCTCGCGCAGCAGCGCGGCGCTGTTGGCCGCGTGGACGATCAGGCCGGGGAAGCGCGCGCGCAGCGGCAGCGCCCACACGCGGAAGCGCTCGAGCTGCTCGGCGAAGAAGGCGTCGCCGCGCTCGTCGGCGGTGGCGAAGTGGGTCATGGCCCCGACGAGCTCGACCGCCGGCGCACCGGCGGCCGCCTCGGCGGTGCGGGTGGCCTGATCGGGGTCGCGGGTGCCCAGACGGCCCATGCCCGTGTCGAGCTTGACGTGCACCCGCCCGCCGCCGTGCGCGGCCACGGCTCCCACGAACCGCTCGGTCCAGGCCACGACGTCGGCGCCGGCGGCCAGGGCCCGGTCGAGCTCGGTGGCCCCCAGGCAGCCCATGACCAGCAGGCGCCCGTCGATCCCCGCCCCGCGCAGCGCCGCGGCCTCGTCCGCGGTGGCCACCGCCAGCCACCCCGCGCCGCCCGCCTGGGCCGCCCGCGCGCTGGCCACGGCGCCGTGGCCGTAGCCCTCGGCCTTGACCACCACGCACACCCGGCAGCCGGCCTTGAGCTCACGCGCCAGCCGGGCGACGTTGCGCTCGATCGCGGCGACGTTGACGGCGGCCAGGGCACGCAGCGGCATGAGTCAAATCCTAGATGGGGATCCTTGCGGCGCGGTCGGCCAACGACCGCGGTCGGCGACCACCTGGCCCTCGCGGTGATGCAAGCCGCTGCTATCGACAGCGCTATCCGTGGCTTACACGGGTCGGAGAGAGACGGATGGGTGGGAGGGGCGCGTTTGCTCAGCGCGCGTCCAGCTCGGCCCGCGCGTGGCCAAGCTGGGCGACGACGTCGCCGGCGATGACCGCCTCGGGCCCGTGGGCCGCGGCAGCCAGCTGACCGGCGCGGGCGTGCACGATCACCGCGGCGGCCGCCGCGGTGAAGGGCTCGACGCCTTTGGCCAGGTAGGAGGCGACGACGCCGGTGAGCACGTCGCCGGTGCCCGCGGTGGCCAGGGCAGGGGCCGAGACGGCGTTGATGGTGATGCGGCCGTCGGGGGCGGCGACGATGGTGTCGTCGCCCTTGAGCACGATGGTCGCGCCGCTGAGCCGCGCCGCGTCACGGGCGTGGTGCAGGCGCTGCGCGGCGACCACCCCGCTGTCGACGTCGAGCAGCCGGGCGAGCTCGCCGGCGTGAGGCGTCAGAACGGTGGGCGCCTCCCGGGCGGCCAGGTCCTCGAGACGCCCGGCGTGGGCGTTGAGACCGTCGGCGTCGAGCACGAGCGCCACCTCGGCGCGCCGGGCGGCCTCGCGCGCCAGGCGCTGCGCGCCCTCGTCGCGGCCCAGGCCGGGACCCAGGGCCAGCGCGCCGCCGCGCGCGGTGGCGTCCAGCACGGCGTAGAGGGCGTCGGGAGCGAGGCGACCGTCGCTTTCGGGCAGGGCGCGGGACATGACCTCGACCGTCTTCAGCTCGAACGTGGCCTCC
>DASZCY010000300.1:0-13590 GCA_035942615.1 Solirubrobacteraceae bacterium
TCGTCGGCCACCTCGACGGAGACGACGTCCAGCCTCGGCTGGCGCACCCCGCCCAGGCCGATCTCCAGCGCGGCCTCGCAGGGCAGCCCCACGGAGGCGACCCGCTCGACCAGCCCGGGCGCCAGGATCTCGCCGCAGAGCTCCTGGTAGTCCTTCTGGGCCGAGGCGGCGGCGAAGCGCTCCAGGGCCGAACGCACCTGCTCGGGCGGCTCCTGCCCGCAGCCGGTCGCGATCACGAGCACAAGGGCGGTCAGACAGGTGGCGCGACGGCGCACGGGCGGCAGGGTAGCCTCCGGGCCATCGCGCGTGAGCCCCTTCTCGACGGCCACGGCCGGCGCATCCGCGACGTGCGGGTGTCGGTCACCGACCGGTGCAACTTCCGCTGTCAGTACTGCATGCCCGCCGAGGGCCTGGCGTGGCTGGAGCGCGAGGCGGTGCTGCGCTTTGAGGAGATCGAGCGCCTGGCCGGACTGCTGGCCTCCATGGGCGTCCACGACGTGCGCCTGACCGGCGGGGAGCCCCTGATCAGGCGTGACTTCTCGCGCCTGGCGGGCATGCTCGCCGCGGTCCCTGGCGTGAAGGACCTGAGCCTGACCACCAACGGCTTCCTGCTCGAGCGCGACGCCGCCGCGCTGGTGGAGGCCGGGATCGAACGCTTCAACGTCTCGGTGGACTCTCTGCAGCGCGACCGCTTCTATGCGATGACCCGCCGCGACGCGCTGCCTCAGGTGCTGCGCGGGTTGGAGGCCCTGGCCGCCTTCCCCGAGGCCCATCCCATCAAGGTCAACGCGGTGGCCATCCGGGGCTTCACGGAGGAGGAGGTGCTGCCCTTCGCGCGCTTCGCCCGCGAGCACCCCTACGAGGTGCGCTTCATCGAGTTTATGCCCCTGGACGCCGACCGCACGTGGGAGCCCGACCAGGTGCTCACCGGCGATGAGGTCCGCGCCGCCGTGCACGCCCACTTTCCTCTGGAGGCCGAGCCGCGCGAGCCCGGCGCGACCGCTCGCGTCCACCGCTTCGCCGACGGCCGGGGGAGGCTTGGCTTCATCAGCCCGCTTTCCGCGCCCTTCTGCGGCGACTGCAACCGCATCCGCCTGACCGCCGACGGGAAGCTGCGCACCTGCCTGTTCAGCCTCCACGAGACCGATCTGCGCGGTCCCCTGCGCGCGGGGGCCAGCGACGACGACCTCGAGCAGGTCGTGCGCGACGCGGTCTGGCGCAAGGAGCTCAAGCATCGGGTAAACGAGCCGGGGTTTGTGCAGCCCAAGCGCACCATGAGCGCGATCGGCGGCTGAGCCAGGCCCGCCCACCACCCCCGGAGGAGACCATGCCACAGCCCCCACAGGAGCAGAGCCCGCCGGGCTTCACGGCAGAGATGCGCCCCAGACCCGACCACGGCGAGGAGAGCTACCAGGGCACGGGCCGGCTGACCGGCAAGCGCGCGGTGATCACCGGGGCAGACAGCGGGATCGGCAAGGCGGTGGCCATCGCGTACGCGCGCGAGGGCGCCGACGTGCTCATCAGCTACCTCGAAGCCGAGGAGGAGGACGCTCGCGACACCGCATTGTGGGTCGAGGAGGCAGGGCGCAAGGCGGTCCTGGTCGCCGGAGACCTCACCGACCCACAGCACTGCCGCGAGGTGATCGCCAGGGCGGTCGACGAGCTCGGTGGCATCGACGTGCTGGTCAGCAACGCCGCATACCAGATGACGCGCACCGCGATCGAGGAGATCCCCGACGAGGAGTGGGACCACACCCTGGCCACGAACCTGAGCGCGATGTTCCATCTGTGCAAGGCGGCCGTGCCCCACATGCAGGCGGGCGCCTCGATCATCGGCAGCTCGTCGGTCAACTCCGACGCCCCCCAGCCGACGCTGCTCGCCTACGCGGCGACGAAGGCGGCGATCGCGAACTTCATCGCCAGCCTCGCCCAGCTCCTCGGTGAGCGAGGGATCCGGGCCAACAGCGTCGCACCAGGGCCCGTCTGGACGCCGCTGATCCCCGCAACCATGCCCGGGGAGCAGGTCGAGAGCTTCGGCGCGAACACGCCGCTTGGCCGCCCCGGGCAACCCGTCGAGCTCGCACCCGTCTACGTGCTTCTGGCCTCCGACGAGGGCAGCTATGTCTCCGGCGCCCGCGTCGCGGTGACGGGGGGCAAGCCGATCCTGTAGGCCGCCGGTGGGTAGCCCGCCGCCCCATGGACACCGTACGACTGGGCAGGACCGAGCTGCAGGTGACCCCGATCTGCTTTGGCACCTGGCAGCTGGGCGGCGACTGGGGGGACCCCGAGGCCGACGGCGCCAGGCAGGCCATCCGCCGCGCGCGCGAGCTGGGCGTCAACTTCTTCGACACCGCCCAGGGCTACGGCTGGGGTGCCGCCGAGCGAATGCTGGCCGACGCGCTGAGCGACGAGCTGCAAGCGGACCGCGACGGGGTGGTGCTCGCCACCAAGGGCGGGCTGCGCATGACCGAGGACGGGCTGGTGCGCGACTCGTCGCCGGCGTGGCTGCGCCAGGGGGTGGAGGAGAGCCTGCAGGCGTTGGGCGTCGACCACATCGACCTCTACCAGGTGCACTGGCCCGACGAGGCCACGCCCTTCGAGCAGACCGGCCAGGCACTGGCCGGTCTGGTGGCGGAGGGCAAGATCCGCCACGTCGGCGTGTCCAACTTCGACGCCCGCCAGATGGCCGCCCTGGAGGGCACGCTCCCCGTCGAGACGCTGCAACCGCCCTACCACCTGTTCCGCCGCGACATCGAGGACGACGTGCTGCCCTGGTGCGCCGAGCACGATGTCGGGGTGCTCGTCTACGCGCCGCTGGGCCACGGCCTGCTGACCGGCGCCTTCGACGAGGACCACGCCTTCCCCGACGACGACTGGCGCGCGGGCAGCGACCTGTTCGCCGGCGAGGCCTTCCACACCAACCTGGACAAGGTGCGCGCGCTGGGCGACCTCGCCCGCGAGCGCGGGCACACCGTCAGCCAGCTGGCCATCGCTTGGACGATCAGCCACCCGGCGGTGCAGGTGGCCATCGTGGGCGCGCGCAAGCCACACCACTTCGAGGAGAGCGCCGGCGCGGCGGACATCCGCCTCGACGACGACGACCGCGCGCAGATCGATCGCATCATGGCCGGGGCGGTCCCCCTCGGCGGCCCCTCGCCGGAGATGTAGGCAGCCGTCCGTCCGCCGTAGGCGCGACCCTACGGGCATGTGGATCGCGCGGATGACGTGCTCGGCGTCCGACTGCCCCGAGGAACTCGAGGCCCGGGCCGATGACCTGCGCGACCTGGAGGCGCTGGCCTGCGCGTGCGGCTGTGCCATGGCGATCATCGCCTGGCCCGACCGCACCGACTGACCGCCCCACCCGCAACGACGCGATGGGAGACTCGGCCTCCGCCGCCCGAGGCAGGTCGGCGAGGGAGTGATGACCGCTTGAGCGGTCGGGCGCGCGGCGCATCTAGACTCATGCGGCATGGACGCTGTGGACGCCCGGGCCTGGCTGCGCTGCTACCGCTGCTGGTCGACCGACCTGGAGGTGCAGGTCCACTACGAGGGCATCCACCGCGTCGATCCCGAGACCGGCGAGCGCGCCGAGGCCCTCGACGAGGTCCAGGAGGCGGTGGTGCAGTGCCTGGAGTGCATGCACGACCAGCCCCACCTGGGCTTTCACAACGGCCGCGTCGAGCCGATCGAGGATCGCTGGGAGCGCATGGTGGCGGGCATCCCGTGGGTGGCCTCCTGCACGGTCGCCGTCGACGCCGAGGAGGTGGAGAGCTGCTCGGGCCCCGAGGCCGGCGACGCCCTGAGCTACGCGGCCTTCGGCGACCACGGCACCCGCGAGTTCTTCACCCACGTGCGCTTCCACAAGCACGAGGGCGAGACGCGGATCGTCGTGCACCTGCTGGTCGAGCTCTACGCGCGCTCGGCCGAGGAGGCCACCCAGGTGCTCGACGACGCCGCGCGCGGCGCGCTGACCATCACCTCGCTGGCCGAGGAGTCCCGGCCGCCGGCCGCCGGCGCCGAGGATCGCCACTGACGGCCGGTCGAGCTGCCAGCTGCTGGGGCGAGCCGTGCCTTCTCGCACGAGCTCGCCCCAGGAGACGCTGACCTAGGGGTCAGCGACCTCCGAGCAGGCCGCCGAGCGGGAGGCCCCCGCCGCCCGACGCACCGCCGCCGAGCAGGTCGTCGAGCGACAGCCCACCGGGCACGAGGCCCTGGACGGCGTCGAGGACCGGCTGGATGGCCTCGAGGGGAAGCGGCACGCCGGCGGGCAGGCCCGGCAGGCCGGGAACGCCCGTGGTCGGCGACCCGTCGCCGGCTCCGCCGCCGGTGAGGCGGGTCAGGATCTCCGCGACACCGGCCAGCGCCTCGTCGATGATGGGGCGCACGAAGCTCGGTACCACGCCCTCCAGCGCTTTCAGCGTCTCGCCCACGGCCACGCGCGCCGCGTTGACGGCGCCGATGGCGATGGCCAGACCCTGCTTGGCCTCCGCGGGGATGGCGTCGCTGTCCAGCAGCCCGGCCAGGCGCCCGACGGCGATCTCCTGGCCCTCGACGATCTCGCGCATCACGTCGGCGACGATCTCCTCGCCGTCACCGTCCAGCGTCTTGCCACCCAGCAGGCCGGCGATGGCCGCCAGCTCACCCTCGCGGGAGCCGGCCAGCGACTGGATCGCACTGATCAGCCCTTCGATGTTGGCGGCCCGTACCCCGTCGTCGAGGAAGCCCGCGAGGAAGCGGATCGCGCGCTCGCGCTCGTGGACGTCGTCGGCCAGCGCCTGAGCGATGTCATGCTCGAAGGCCCCGCTGGACTCCCCCAGCATCTCGACGAGGACGGCCACGTTCTCGCGCACCTGGTCGCCGAAGGACCAGTACGCGCGCGCGGCGGCGGTGTTCCCCCCGCGCGAATCGGCGGCACGGCGCAGCGACCGCGCGTCGACCTCGGCGCGGCGCAGCTCGCGCCGAGCGCGCTCGAAGGCGGCGCGGGCCGCGTGGGCGCGGTCGTCCTTCGCGAGCTCGAGCGCCCGGTCAAGCGCCTGCTCGGCGCGCTGATCGTGGACGCGCACCGAGCCCACGCTCGGATCGCTGTGGGCGGCGGCACCGACGGGGAACGCCAGCGCGGCGGCTGTCGCGGCCGCGGCCGCGAACGGGATGCGGATGGTCAACTTCGTCTCCTTGGGCATGTGGGCCGCTTCCGTGCGCAGACCCTCGTGTCGCGCCCCCACCTCGCGGCGGGTCTGGCCGGCGTGCGCAGGTTGTCGGGGCCGGTCATCACTCGCGACATCGGCAGCCTCGCGGCGCTGCTTGAGCAGCCAGCGTTCTCGTCGAACACGCCCCCCGGGACGCCCTGCGACGCCGGGCGACGCCGGGGACGGGCACCGCGGTCGAAGGACCGCGCTAGGCGGTCGTGCCCGCGCCCTGCAGGCGCTCCTCCAGCGCGGTGAGCTGGTCGCGCAGCTGACCCGGCAGCGAGTCGCCAAACCTCGCGAAGTGCTCGTGCACCTGGGGCAGCTGCTCCCGCCACTGCTCAGGGTCGACGTCGAGGATCATCTCCATGTCGGCCGCGTCGACGTCGAGGCCCGTGGTGTCGATGGACTCCGGCGTGGGCACCAGGCCGACCGGGGTCTCGCGGACCTCGCCCTCGCCGTCGCAGCGGCGGAAGATCCAGGCCAGCACGCGCGAGTTCTCGCCGAAGCCCGGCCAGACGAACGCGCCGGTCCGGGGGTCCTTGCGAAACCAGTTGACGTAGAAGACCTTGGGCAGTCGCGTGTCCTCGCGCTCGCCGATCTCCAGCCAGTGGCGGAAGTAGCGCCCCATGTCGTAGCCGCAGAAGGGCAGCATCGCGAAGGGATCGAAGCGCAGCTCGCCCACCGTGCCCGCCGCCGCGGCGGTCTTCTCCGAGCCCATGGTGGAGCCCAGGAAGACCCCGTGCTCCCAGTCGCGGGCCTCGACCACCAGCGGCACCGTGGTGGCCCGCCGCCCCCCGAAGAGGATCGCGTCGATGGGCACGCCGGCGGGGTCCCCCCACTCGGGCGCCATGGCCGGGTCCTGCGCGGCAGGAGCGGTGAAGCGCGCGTTGGGGTGAGCGGCGGGACGGCCGGCGTCCGGAGTCCACTCCTCGCCGCGCCAGTCGATCGCGTGGGCGGGTGGGTCGGGGGTCATGCCTTCCCACCACACGTCGCCGTCGTCGGTCCTCGCGCAGTTGGTGAAGATCGTGTTCGCGCGGATGGTGGCCATCGCGTTGGGGTTCGTGTGCTCGCCCGTGCCCGGCGCCACGCCGAAGAAGCCTGCCTCGGGGTTGATCGCGTACAGGCGTCCGTCCTGCCCGACGGTCATCCAGGCGATGTCGTCGCCGATGGTCTCGACGGTCCAGCCTGGCAGCGTGGGGATGAGCATGGCCAGGTTGGTCTTGCCACACGCACTGGGAAACGCGCCGGTCACGTACTTGACGGCGCCCTCGGGCGAGGTGAGCTTGAGGATGAGCATGTGCTCGGCCATCCAGCCCTCGTCGCGGGCCATGACCGAGGCGATGCGCAGCGCGAAGCACTTCTTGCCCAGCAGCGCGTTGCCTCCATAGCCCGAGCCGAACGACCAGATCTCGCACGACTGCGTGAAGTGGGCGATGTACTTGTTGTCGGGGTTGGTGGGCCACGGTACGTCCTGCGCGCCGTCGGTCAGCGGCATGCCCACGGAGTGCAGGCAGGGCACGAAGTCGCCGTCTTGGCCCAGCCCGTCGAGCACCGCTTGTCCCATGCGGGTCATGATCCGCATGGAGACCACCACGTAGGGCGAGTCGGTGAGCTGCACGCCGATGTGGCTCTTGTCCGAGCCCAGCGGACCCATGGAGAAGGGCACGACGTACAGGGTGCGCCCCTCCATCGCCCCGCGGAAGAGGTCGGTGAGCGTGGCGCGCATCTCCTCGGGGTCGCACCAGTTGTTCGTCGGCCCCGCCTCGGCCTGGGTCGGCGTGCAGATGAAGGTGCGGTCCTCCACGCGCGCGACATCGCCCGGGTCCGACAGGGCGAGGTAGGAGTTGGGCCGCTTGGCCTCCGACAGCCTTTGGAAGGTGCCGGCGTCGACCAGCCCCTGGGCCAGGCGGTCGTACTCCTCGGCCGATCCGTCGCACCAGTGGATGGCGTCGGGCCGGGTCAGCGCCGCCACCTCGTCAACCCAAGACCTCAGTTTCCGATTCGTCGTCACGGTGCTCATGCCGGCCGCTCCTTCCGTGGACTACTTGGTGGGGCCGAGGACCCTACCCAAATCCCCCCGTCCGGGGGGACAGATGTTCCCATCTCGCGCGGACTTACTCCACGTCCCTCTCGGCCGGCGTGGCCCCGGCCTCCCGGCGGGGCACCAGAACGAGGCGCTTGAACTCGGCCACCAGGGTGCCCTCTTGGTTGAAGACCCTGGTATGGACCCTGACGGTGCCGCGGTCGGGCTTTGAGCGCGACTCCTTCTTCTCCAGCACCTCGGACTCCACGAACAGCGTGTCGCCGTGGAAGACGGCCGCGGGATGGCTGAGCTCCTGGGTCTGCAGGTTGGCGATCGCCTTGCCCGACACGTCGGAGACGCTCATGCCCAGCGCGAGGGAGTACACGAGGGGGCCGACCACGACGTTGCGACCCTGCTGGGAGGCGCCCGCGTACACATCGTTGATGTGCAGCGGATGGTGGTTCATGGTGATCAGGCAGAACATGTGGTCGTCGGCCTCGGTCACCGTCTTGGCCGGCCAGTGCTTGTAGACCGCCCCGACCTCGAATTCCTCGAGGTAGCGGCCGTAGGCGTGGGCGCCGGACGCCTCGCGCTCGGCCTGGTCGGTGGTGAAGTCTTGGCTCATGGCCCTCCAGGGTCGTCGATGGGGCGCGTACTCTCTCACCCGGCGCGGGCCTGGCGCACCCGTCTCTCGGATGGCCATTAGGGTTCTCCTCCCATGCGCAACCCGCGAAACTTCTTCAAGCCGCTGGCCCTTGACGCGCCCGAGCCGCTGCCGGAGGTCCCTCTCACCCCCTCCCGCATGATCCACTTCCTGGACTTCTCCAACGAGAAGATGGTCGCCAAGGCAGGCGACATCGCCCAGAAGACCGACATCCTCCTGGGCAACCTGGAGGATGCGATCGCCGTGGAGCGCAAGGAGGCCGCCCGGGCCGGCCTCATCACGGTGGGCCGGGAGATGGACCTCGGCCAGACGGCGTTGTGGGCCCGCGTGAACGCCCTGGAGTCACCGTGGGTGCTTGACGACCTCACCCAGCTGGTGGGCGAGATCGGCGACCGGCTGGACGTGATCATGATCCCCAAGGTCGAGGGCCCGTGGGACATCCACTACGTCGACCGGCTGCTGGCCCAGCTCGAGGCCCGCCATGGGCTCACCCGGCCCATCCTCGTCCACGCGATCCTCGAGACCTCGCAGGGGATGATCAACGTGGAGGAGATCGCCGCCTCCTCACCCCGGATGCAGGGCATCAGCCTCGGCCCCGCCGACCTGGCCGCCTTCCGGCGCATGAAGACCACACGCGTGGGCGGCGGACACCCCGGCTACCGGGTGATCGAGGATCCCGACCCTGACGATCCCGAGGCGCCGCGGCACACCGCCCAACAGGACCCATGGCACTACACCATCGCGCGCATGGTCGACGCCTGCACGGCCACCGGCATCCTGCCCTTCTACGGTCCGTACGGGGACATCCAGGACACCCAGGGCTGCGAGGCCCAGTTCCGCGGCGCCTTTCTGCTGGGGTGCGTGGGCACGTGGTCGCTGCATCCCGTGCAGATCGACATCGCCAAGAAGGTCTTCTCGCCCGAGCCCCACGAGGTCGCCTTTGCCAAGAAGGTCATCGAGGCCATCCCCGACGGGAGGGGCGTGCACATGATCGACGGCAAGATGCAGGACGACGCCACCTGGAAGCAGTGCCGCGTGATGGTCGACCTGGCCGAGATGCTGGCCCGCAAGGACCCGGAACTGGCCGAGGCCTACGAGATGCAGCCCGCGTAGGGGTTGCAGGGTGCCGTCCCCGGCACCCCCCCGCAGATGACCGGTCCACGGCGGCGCTTCACGTTGGCTTCCCGCGGCGTGGGGTAGGGTCCCGCGCCGAATGAGGTCTTCTCAGGCATGAGGTTCTTCGAGTACGAGGCCCGCGAGATGATCAGGCGGGCCGGCATCCCGGTGACCGACTACGGCTTCGTGACCGAGGCCACCGAGGCCCGCCAGGTGGCCGAGCGCATCGGCGGCCCCACGGTCGTGAAGTCCCAGGTGCTCACCGGTGGGCGCATGAAGGCGGGGGGCGTGCAGTTCGCGGACACCCCCGAGGAGGCTGAAGCCCACGCCCGCGACATCCTGGCGCTGGCGATCAACGGTCACGCGCCGCGCGGCGTGCTCGTCGATCCCCGGGCGCAGGTCAAGCAGGAGTACTACGCGGGCGTCGTGTGGGACGGGACGCGCAAGCAGCCCATGATGCTCTTCAGCGACATGGGCGGCATCGACATCGAGCAGGTGGCCGCGGAGCACCCCGACCACGTGGGGCGCGGCCACGTCTCCACCCTGTTCCCCCTCTTGGACTACCAGGCCAAGAAGGTGATCGCCTCCGTGGGCGTCAGCGGCCGGGCGCTCACCCGGCTGGTCCCGATCCTCACGCGCCTGGCGCGAGCCTTCCAGGACAACGACCTGCTCCTGGCCGAGATCAATCCCCTGGCCGAGCTGGACGACGGGTCCTTTGTCGCCCTCGACGCGCACGTGGAGATGGAGAAGGAGGCCGAGGGCCGCCAGCGGCCCCTGCTGCGCGACCTGGGCATCGGCGACGACGAGCGCCGTGAGACCTACGCTCCCAGCGTCTTCGAGCAGACCGTCGAGCGGGTGGACGCCGCCGACCACCGCGGGGTGATCCAGGGCCAGGACGCGGGCTTCCACGGCGACATCGGGCTGGTCATCGGCGCCGGCGGCGGATCGCTGACCCTCACCGACGCCGTGCAGTCCGCCGGCGGGCGGCCCGCCAACTACTCGGAGATCGGCGGCAACCCCTCGGTGGCCAAGGCCTGCGGCCTGGCCAAGGCGGTGCTCCAAAAGGAGGGCGTGGAGCGGATCGCGGTGATGATGTCGACCGTCTCCAACACCCGGGTGGACATCGTCGCGCGCGGCGTGATCAAGGCCTGCCTGGAGCTTGGCAAAGACCCGGCGGAGACGATCGCGGTCTTTCGCATCCCCGGGGCCTGGGAGGAGGAAGGCCTGAAGATCCTGCGTCGCTACGGCGTGGAGCACTTCGACCGCTCCGTGTCCCTGCACGAGGCCGCGCAGCGGGCCGTGGAGAAGATCCAGGGCGGCGAGGCCGCTGAGGCGGTGCCGCCGGGGGCGACGTCGTGAGCATCCTCATCGAGCGCGACACCACCTTCATCGTGCAGGGCATCACCGGCCGTGAGGCCGTCAACCTCACGCGCGAGTGCCTGGACTTCGGGTCGAGCATCGTCGGGGGCGTCACCCCGGGACGCAAGGGCCGTGAGGTCCACGGCGTGCCGGTGTTCGACACGGTCGCCCAGGTCGTGGAGCACAACGGGGGCGTGGTGCCCGACGGCTCGGTCGTCACGGTCCCCCCGGCGTTTGCCAAGGACGCGGTGTTCGAGGCGATCGACGCCGGGATCGGGCTTGTCATCGTCGTCACCGAGCGCATCCCCCGCGGCGACGTCGCCCAGATGGTCGAGTTGGCCGCCCTGCGCGGCACGCGCATCATCGGGCCCAACTGCCTGGGGCTCATCGTGCCCGGCGTGGCCAAGATGGGCGGGATCGGCGGCCCGGCCGCGGACGCCGCCAGGGCCTACCAGCCCGGCCGCGTGGGGGTGATGTCGCGCTCGGGGGGCATGACCACCGAGATCTCCTCCACGCTGACCGCCGCCGGACTGGGCGTCTCCACGGCGATATCCATCGGCGGGGACGCCATCATCGGCTCCACCTACGCCGAGCTCATGCCGCTGTTCGAGGCCGACGAGGAGACCGAGGCGATCGTCATCTACACCGAGCCGGGCGGGCGCATGGAGGCCCAGCTGTCCGCGTGGGTGGCCGACAACGACTCACGCCTGCCCATCGTGGCCTTCATGGCCGGGCGGTTCATGGACTCCGAGGAGATGAAGGGCATGTCCTTCGGCCACGCCGGCACCATCGTGGAGGGCGAGGAGGACACGGCCGCCCAGAAGATCGAGCGCCTGCAGGCCGCGGGCATCCGCGTCGTCGAGCGCATCGACGAGATCCCCGCCGCGGTGAACGCCGAGCTTCGCAAAGCGGTGCGCGCATGAGGACCGATGCGCAGTTCATCGGCATCGAGGTCGCCGACGAGGCGGCCCGCGACACCGAGCTGGCCGCCCGCCTCGAGGAGGTCTGTCCCGTGGACATCTACGGGCAGAGCCCGCAGGGCACCGTGCAGATCGTCGAGGGCAACGTCGACGAGTGCGTGCTGTGCCGTCTGTGCCTCGACGCCTCTCCCCCCGGCGCGGTGCGCGTGCTCAAGCTCTACGAGGACGGCGCGGAGTTGTAACTGGGCTACCGCCGAACAGCGTGATTGCGCCTAACGGGCCGGCGGGGGCAGGAAGCGGATGGTGATCCGCTCGAAGCCCAGCCCGCCGAGCAGCCCGGTGAGCATCGCACGCGTGTTGCGCTCGGCGAGACGTAGCAGCTCGGGGTTCTCGCGCGCTGCGCGCTCGATCCGGCGCTCGGCCAGCAGCAGCAGGTCGCGTTCCTCGTTGGCGTCGTCGTTGAGCAGGTCCCCCACGCGGTTGACCAGCCCGCGGTCGGTGTCAAAGACGCGGGTGCGCTCGAGGTCGACCTGCGCTCGGGTGAGGCGGGGACCGGGCAGCGTGATCTCGACCGCACTGCGGTCCTGGGAGACCCGGACGCTGCGTGGGCCGAGCCCATTGAAGTCGACGGCCGCGTCGACGTTCCCGGCGGCGACCAGCAGCGCCTTCTCGCCGGCCAAGAACGAGGGCAGGAGTCTGACATCGCGCTCGATGTCGATCACCTGCTGGAGGTTCGCCGTCGCCGCGCGGTACTCGGACAGTGACTCGAGGGAGCGCACCAGGGTCGGCTGGCTGCGGTCCTTGGTCTCCGTCCCGAAGGGGTTGAGGTCCTCCAGCCCCGGCACGATCGCCGCCACCACGACGATCGCGGCGATGACAGCGGCGAGAGCGATCAGCGCCTTGAGTGCGTCGCGGCGATGCACGTGCCTTTCAGGCTAGCTGCGCCCCAGCGCATGAGCCGCGCCTCCGCAGCCGGGGCGCTCTGCTTTCGCCTCGAGCAGAGCGGCAGCGTGGCGGCTGGGGCGCCAGAGCGCTCGGCGCGTAGGCTGGCGGCGCCATGCCCGAGCTGCCCGAGGTAGAGCGCGCTCGCGCTCTGATCGCCCGCCGCGCGCTGGGCCGGCGCATCGAGGCCGTCGACGACCGCGACGAGTGGGTGTGCCGTCCGCATACCCCCGGGGAGATCGCCCACGCGTTGACCGGGGCGACGCTCACCCGCGCTCACCGTCGCGGCAAGACCATGTGGGTCGAGACCGACGCCGACGCGGTGCTGGGGTTGCACCTGGGCATGGCCGGGCGCATCGTGGTCGACACCGACGCCGAGGGCGACCGGCCCGGGCGGGGGGAAGGCGACGACGGCCAGGTCCGAGACCCCCACCCGCGCGGGTGGGACCGCTTCGCCCTGCGCTTCGACGACGGCGGACGTCTTGTCCTGCGCGACAAGCGACGGCTGGGGCGCGTGCGCCTGGACCCCGACCTGTCCGACCTGGGCCCCGATGCCGCCGAGATCAGCCGCCAGGCCTTCCGGCGCGCGGTGGGCAGCGGGACCGCCCCCGTCAAGGCGCGGATCATGGACCAGTCCGCGATCGCGGGCGTGGGCAATCTGCTGGCCGACGAGACGCTGTGGCGCGCGCGGCTGGACCCCCAGCGCCCGGCCGGCGAGCTGGGTGTCGAGGAGCTCGACCACCTGCGCCGCGAGCTGCGTGCGGCGACCCGCAGCGCCATCCGCCACGGCGGCGTGCACACCGGCGAGCTGATCCCGGCGCGCCGGCGCGGCGGCGCGTGCCCGCGCTGCGGCGCGCCCATGGAGCGCGCCACGGTCGGCGGGCGCACCACGTGGTGGTGCCCGGAGGAGCAGCGCTGATGATGGAGCGTGCACCCCGGCCAGCGATCCTTCGCTGCGCGCGACCGCCGCGGCGGACCAGCCCTGGGAGAGGAAGTGCCCGGCGATCGCCCGCCCAGGTTGCGAGCACCCAGGACGGCCACGGCGTTCCGTCGTGGTGCTGGAGCGGTCACGTGACCCCCGCAGGCGGGTCGGATGCCCATCAGCGCCGCCGAGCCCGCCGGGCGCGGCCACGCTCCTCGTGGCGTTCGACCACCTGGGCGATCAGCCGCAGGATGTCGCCGTTGCCGCTGGCCTTGGCCTGCCCGTAGGTGAAGGCCTCGATCCAGTCGGGCACGCGGGCCTCCTTGGCCATCACGTTGAAGAACGAGCGGGGCATCTCCACGCGCACGCGCGCGTCGGCGGCGATGTCCTTGGTCACCTGCGGCCCGGGCAGCTGCACCCGGTACTGCTGGGTGTCGCCCCGCCCGCGCAGGTCGATC
>DASZCY010000301.1:0-8218 GCA_035942615.1 Solirubrobacteraceae bacterium
GTTCGGCGGGGGCGAGGCGGCGCGGGCCGGGCTCCCGGGGAGCGGACTCGCGGCCTCCTTCCACCACGCGCAGCGGCGTGGGGCGACGCCCCCCGTCGCGACCCTCGCGCCGCGCCCGGCGGCGCTCGAAGTCCTCGCGCAGGTGCTCGACATCGGTCCACCAGGCACGGGCCTCCTGTGGCGGCATGCGTTCGCTTGATCCTCTTTCTCGGGCCTACGGGGTTAGCTGACGGGCTCGCGCTGAAAGAGCTGCGCTACGCCTCCGGGGAGGCGACTCGCCCCGACGATGGGTCCCCCGCTCCCCGCCCGTGGCGGAGACTCGGCGATGAACGGCGCGGATCGTAGCAGGGGCCTCGGACGCTGCTAATGCGCGCCGGGGGGTGCCCGGCAGAAGGGCCATGCCAGCCGTCGAAAGCGGTGCGTCCCCCTACCGGGGGCGGCCGGCGACGGCCTCGACGTACTCGGCCACCGCCCGGGCGTCCTCGCCCGTGACCAACCTTGCCGGCATCTGGCCCATCCCGCGCGCGCGCCCCTGCTCGATGGCGTTCAGCGTGAGCGAGGCGTCGGGGCGCAGGCGGTCGAGATCGGGGCCCACGCGCGCGACGGCGGTGGCGTCCTCCAGCGTGTGGCAGTTCGAGCAGTTCTCGGAAAACAAGGTGCGGCCCTCCGCCTGGACCTCGGACAGCGTGACACCCGGCGGCCCCTCGTCGGTGCCGCCGGCCAGCGCGAGGGTCAGCGCGGGGACGACCACCCCAAAGGCGATCGCCACGCCGCCCGCGGCCAACCCGGCCATGCGTGTGCTGCGCTGCGACTCGGAACGCAGCGCCCGGCGCGCACCCCTGGGCCCCCCGCTCATGGCGACGAAGACGACGATGAGCCCGAGAACCAGGAACGAGAGCCCGATGCCCAGTGCTGCCATGGGCGCGGACCCTATCCGAAGCGGTGTCGACCTGGTGGCGGTGAGGAACGCGCTGAGGACTCGCTCAGCGCCGGCGGCCCGCCGCGAAGGACATCACCGGCGGGGCGACCGCGCGGAAGGCACCCGTTGCGGCGTCCTCGTCGCTGTGCTCGCGGTCGGCCAGCACGTGCACCGGCGCTTCGGCGCACGCCGGCGCGTCCAGCACGTGCATGCGCCGCGCCAGCACGTTGATCGCGCCGCCTGCGGTGGCGTGGCGCTCGAGGCGCCCCTCGGCGAGCACCATCGGCTCGGAGCGCACGGCCATGCGGTCGCGCTCGTAGACCGACGGGGGCACGATGACGTTGACCGTGGCGTGCTCGTCCTCCAGCAGCAGGAAGACCACGCCGTTGGCGGTGGCCGGGCGCTGGCGGGCCACCACCAGGCCACCCACCCGCACGGTGGTGCCGTGGGCCAGGCGCCCCAGCTCGGCGACGGTCACCGCCCCGCGGCCCGCCAGGTCCTCGCGCAGCAGCGCCATGGGATGACCGGCGATGGCCATCCCGGTGGTGGCATAGCCGGCCACCATCTCCTCCCAGTCGCCCAGCGGGTCCAGGGAGGGCGGCTCGGGAAGGCCCAGCGGCAAGGAGAGTTGCGTCGCGCCGTGGACCGTCCGTCCGGGCGTGGCGACGCCCAGCTGCCACAGCGCGGTGCGCCGGGACGCACCCCGCGAGCCCTGGACCAGGGCGTCGCAGGCCCCCGACCAGGCCAGGCCCTCCAGCGAGGGACGTCCCGCGCCCGCGCGCGAGGCCAGGTCCTCCAGCGAGCGAAAGGGCCCCCCGGCGTGGCGGGCGGCCACCAGCGCGGCGACGTCGTCGGCGCGCACGCCCAGCACGTACCCCAGGCCGATGCGTACCGCCTCGCCGTCCTCCACCGTGCAGGTGGCCTGGCTGGCGTTGACGTCGGGGGGCCGCACCTCGATCCCGCGGCGCTGAGCCTCGTGGACCAGGGCGTCGGGCGGGTAGAAGCCCATGGGCTGCTCGTCCAGCAGGGCGCACAGGAACGCCGTGGGGTGATGGGCGCGCAGCCAGGTCGACTGGTAGGCCAGCAGCCCGAAGGCCGCCCCGTGGGCCTTGGGAAAACCAAAGCCCGAGAAGCCCACGATCATCGTGTAGACCGCCTCGGCCAGCTTGGCGTCCACCCCGTGCGTGGCCATCGCGCCGGCGATGAAGCGGTCGTGGTGGGCCTGCATCGCCTCGGCCGAGCGCTTGCGGCTCATCGCGCGGCGCAAGCCCTCCGCCTCCCCCGCCGAGAAGCCCGCAAAGGCCTGGGCGACGTCGATGACCTGGTCCTGGAAGATGATGGTGCCCAAGGTCTCGCGCAGCGGGGGCTCGAGGCTGGGGTGCAGGTAGGGCACCTGGAAGGTGGGGTCCTCGCGCCGGCGCTGGCGGCGCTCGACGTAGGGATTGACCGCACCGCCCATGATGGGGCCGGGGCGCACGATGGCCACCTGGATCGTGAGGTCCTCGAGCGTCTCGGGGCGCGTGCGTTGCAGCGAGCCCATCTGCGCGCGCGACTCGATCTGAAAGACGCCGGTGGTGTCGGCCTCCTGGATCATGGCGAAGGTGGCCGGGTCGTCGTGGGGGATGCGGCTGAGGTCGACGCGCTCGCCGCGGGTGGCGGCGATGAGCTCCACGCAGCGCTCGACGGCGGAGAGCATCCCCAGGCCGAGCAGGTCGATCTTGAGAAAGCCGGCATCCGCGCAGGAGTCCTTGTCCCACTGGGCCAGCTGGCGGCCCTGCATGGCCGCGGGCACCAGCGGCACACAATCCACCAGTGGGCGGGTGGCCACAATCATCCCCCCGGAGTGCTGGGAGAGGTGGCGGGGCAGCCCTGCGGCCTCGGCGGCCAGTTCGGCCAGCCAGCTCCAGCGGTTGCCCGGTTGCGGCGTGCGCCTCCCCTCCCCCAGCGCTACGTCGATGTCGCGGCCCACGCTCTCGGCGGAGAAGCCCTCCGAGCCCCGAGCCACGCGCTCGATCTCCGCGGTGGGCAGGGCCAGCGCCTTGCCCAGCTCGCGGATGGCCCCCCGCGCACGGTAGGTGGGAAAGGCGGCCACCAGCGCGGAGCGCTCGCGGCCGTAGAGGTCGTGCACGCGCGGGATGAGCACCTCGCGCACGTCGCGCGGGAAGTCGAGGTCGATGTCGGGCAGCGCGGTGATCTCGTCGTTGAGGAAGCGCCCCAGCCCGAGCTCGTTGTGGATGGGATCGACGTGCGAGAGCCCGGTGAGGTAGCAGACGATCGACGACACGCTGGAGCCCCGCCCGCGCCCGGGGGGCAGCAGCGCGCGGGGGGAGTCCGGCCCCGCGGCTCCGCGGACCTCCACGGCCACCTCGCGGGCCAGCTCGAGCAGGTCGCGGTGCAGCAGGAAGAAGCCGGCCAGGCCGAGCTCGTCGATGACCCGCAGCTCGGTCTCCAGGCGCCCGGCCGCCTCGGCGCGGTGGACCGAGCCGGACGGATAGCGCACGTCGAAGACGGCGTGGCAGGCCTCGGCCAGGCGCCAGGGCGCCGCGGCGTCCTCCGCCCCGGGATAGCGGTAGCCCAGGTCCTGGGTGAGGTCGAAGCGCAGCGTGTCGGCCAGGCGGGCGGTCTCGGCCACTGCCTCGGGGTGTTCGGCGAAGCGGGCGGCCATGGCCTGGGGGGTGGCCAGCACGTGGGCGTGGTTGGGACGGCGCAGGGGCTCGGAGGCGTCGAGCGTGGTGCCGTGGCGGATGGCCACCAGGGCGTCCTGCAGGCGTGCCCGCGCGGGCGTGTGCGCGTGGACGTTGCCCGTGGCCACCGCCGAGACCCCCAGCCGGCGGGCGAGCGTGAGCAGCTCGCGCGCCCGCGCGCGGTCGTGGCGCAGGTAGGGGCGCTGCAGCTCGACGCGCAGCCCGGCGCGCCCGAAGGCGCCCAGCAGGCGGCGCAGGGTGGGCTCGTCGCGCACGCCGTGGGTCGCGCACCCGCTCAGGCATACGAGACCCTCGGCGTGAGCCTCGACGTCGGCGAGGGCCACGGCGGGGACCTCCGGACGACGCCGGGCGCCGTCCCTCGTGGCCGCGTGGGCGCGGGTGAGCAGCCGGCAGAGGTTGCGCCAGCCACGCGCGTCACGGACGAGCAAGGTGAGATGCCACGGCCCGTCGGACCGAGCCATCGTCGTGCCTGGCGAGGACGCAGGGAGCGTGGCAGACCCGGCGAGGGCCGGGCGGAACAGCGTGATCTCCGCGCCGTGGATGGCACGTAGCCCCAGGCCCCGAGCCGCCTGGGCGAACTCCATGGAGCCCGAGACCGAGTCGTGATCGGTCAGGGCGAGCGCCCCGTACCCGCGCTGCACCGCGGCGGCCACCAGCTCGTCGGGCTGGGACGCGCCATCGAGGAACGAGTAGGCGGAATGGGCGTGCAGCTCGACATAGCTCATCGAACACATGTTCGCAGGAGGGCAGGATGGATCGCTCACCGCCCCGCGAGGCAGTCGTCGCGACGCAGCCAGGGACCTCCCGGCCCCCGGCTGGCGGCGTCGAGCAGGCGGGTGCCCGTGGCGGAGCGCAGAGCCTGCGCTCCCAGTGTGCCCACCGCGGTGAGGCGCCCGCCCAGCCCTGCTTCGTCGCGCGCGGTCGCGTAGACGCGCCGGTCCGTCCGGCCCTCGGCGCGCAGGAGCGCCAGCAGCCCGTACAGCGCGACGCCGCGTCCGGTCCTGCCCGTGGCCAGCCCGGGCAGCAGCGCGCGCACGGCGGCGGCATGGGCCGGGTCGCGCAGGTCGAGGGTGGCCTCCAGCTCGGTCCGCCGTCCCCGGTCGCGGCCATCCGGGCGCTCGTACGCGCCCAGAGCGCTTAACCGCAGCGGGCGGCCGCGGCGGTCGAGGGTGAGCGCCAGGCGCCCCTCCCCCCGCACTCCGCCGGCGACGTCGCCCAGCACGGAGGCCAGTTGCCCGGCGAGCTCGCCCGAGCGGGTCAGGTAGAAGGTGGCCTCGCCGCTGTGCCGGTTCCAGCGCACGCCGCCGGCCCCGGCCACCACCGCGTGGAGTTGCGCGTCGAGCCCCGGGAGGGACAGCTCGCCGTCCCCCTTCGCCCGCACGCCACCCTGGAGGTACACCTCCGCCGCCTCGGGCTCCTCGCGCAGGCCGAGGAGGCCCCCGACCGCCCGGTAGGGGGCGGTGAGCCAGCGCAGTCGTCCATCCGATCCGATGGCCGCCACGATGGCGTCGGCCTCGCGGGCATCGCGGGCCAGCCAGGTGCGTCCGCCCCCGCCCTCGGCGATCAGCGCGCCGCGCAGGGCCCTTCCCACGGCCAGCCGGCGCCGGCCGGCACGCAGCGTGCCCTCCAGGCCCAGGGCGCCCTGCACGCCGGCGTCCACGCCGTCGATCACCGTGACCAGCACCGAGCCGTCGGAACGCCGTTCGCGCAGGACGGCGTGATCGCGCCCGACCCTGACCGCCAGCGCGGTTACCTCGCCCCGGTCGCGAACCTCCTCGGAGGCGACCACGCAAGGCTCGCGCCCGGGCTCGCACGCCGCACCGGTGACCGCGCACAGCGCGCGACGAAAGCCCTCGACCACCCGCTCGGCCAGAGCAGGACCGAAGGCCATGAGCCCGCCCGTCACGAGCAAGGCGGCGACGAGCGCGATCAACCCGACGTACTCGACGGTGGCCTGCCCTCGCTGCGACACAGCCTCAGCCTCCCGGGCTCGGTGTGACGGCTCGACGCGCGGGCGTTACGACTTGGTAGGCGCCTTGTCCCCGAACGACAGGAGGCCAGCGGCGCACCGCTGGGCCTTCCGCATGCTCGAGTAGCCTGAGTTCCCGATGGAGGCCTCGACCTGTCCGGCGTTCACCTGGTCCCTCCGCCCCTTGCCGCCCGGGCGCCTGCCGTTTCGGCGCTGGCGCTACGAGCTCTGGCAGGGCGCCGCGCTCGTCGCCGCTGGGTGGCGCACGGCTCCGGCGGCTGCGGAGCTCGCGGTGCGCACCGCCGCCGTACGCCGGGCCCACGACCTCCTCGGCGTGTGCGTCCTGCGCCCGGAGCGCCATGCGTTCAGGGGCGCCCTGCGAGCGGGCGCCGAGGCGGAGGTGTCCTGTGGACCCGTTCGCGCGGTGCTGCGCGCGCGAGACGACCCCGAGCGCGCACGCGGCGCAGGCGCCGCCGCGGCCTGAGGGCGGCGCGTCGACGCGGTCCCCACCGCCGCCCTCAGCGAGGCCCGACTTGCGCTCGCCCTTTCAGCGATCGAGGGTGTGAGCGTCGACACCATCCTGCTCTTCGCTACGCCGGGCGACCAATCTCCCAGGAGCCGCCTTGGGGAGGCAGCAGTTCACCGCTGCGAGGAAGCGTCAATCGGCTAGGACCGCCCCGCGGCGCTGCTTGAGCCAGTGACCCCGGGGCTCGGAGCGAGCGCCTCGACCAGCCGGCCAACCTGGTGCTCGTGCTCGATGGGGTGGCGAAGGGGACGATCGGCGTTGAGCGTGTAGCGGTTTCGACGTCGCCCTCTGGGTCTGGTTCGCCTTCGCAGCGTTCATCCTCGCCATGCTCGCGCTCGATCTCTTCGTGTTCCATCGCGAGGCACACGAGGTCTCCTTTCGCGAGGCCTCGATATTCAGCGGGCTCTGGATCTTCCTCGGGCTCGTCTTCGGGCTCGGCGTCTGGGTCTTCATGGGCCCGACTTCCGGCGGCGAGTACTTCGCCGGCTACCTAATCGAGAAGGCGCTGTCGGTGGACAACGTCTTCGTCTTTGCGCTGATCTTCGCCTACTTCGCGGTACCGGCGAAGTACCAGCACCGCGTCCTCTTCTGGGGCGTCGTGGGTGCGCTCGTCATGCGAGCGATCTTCATCGCGCTAGGGGCCGAGCTGCTCGAAACCTACGACTGGATCGTCTATCTCTTCGGCGCCCTTCTCATCGCCACTGGCGTGCGCATGGCACTGCACAAGAGCGACGAGATCCACCCCGAGCGAAACCCGGTCCTGCGACTCGTGCGGCGGACCGTGCCTCTGACCGATGACTACCAAGGCCAGCGCTTCTTCGTCCGAGCGCGCGAGCTCGCTGGTCGCGGCGTGCGCGTCGACCGCCGCGCCCTGTTCGGGGTATGGGTGGCGACGCCGCTCTTCGCCGTGCTTGTCGTCGTCGAGACAACCGACCTCATTTTCGCAGTCGACTCGATCCCGGCGATCTTCGCGATCACAACCAACACCTTCATCGTCTTCACCTCGAACGCCTTCGCCCTGCTCGGCCTGCGCGCCCTGTACTTCATGCTCGCCGGGGCTATCAAGCGCTTCGTCTATCTCAAGTTCGGGCTCTCGCTCATCCTCGTCTTCGTGGGAGCGAAGTTCATCTACGGCGACCTGGTGGAGAAGATTCCGATCTCCGTGTCCCTGCCCTTCATCGCCATCGTGGTCACGGCGTCGATCCTCGCCTCCCTGTGGGCGACCCGGGGCCGACGCCTCGAGGCGGTGCCGGGCACCGACGCGGTCACGGAGGACGGGCGGTTCGAGACGGCACGAGTGGAGGAGGCGCCACCTGCGGACGGGCCGGCCCCCGAAACAACACCCGTCAGTCAGCATCCGCGGTGAGCGGGCTTCGAGGCCGTCTTGCTGGCGTTCGCAAATCAATCGCCCGCTCCTTTGTCCGGGCGGACTTCTCGCCGTCCGACCCGCGGCTCGAGGAGGCGGTCGGCAAGCGCGGCGTGCTCGCCTGGCGGCCGCCATAGGAGCCGACGCCTCGAAGGAGGACGGGGTCCGGGTTGGCTCATGCCCCTTGGGCGGTCGGGCGCAGACCCGGCGGTCTCACGGCCCGGCGAACGGGAGCGTCGCCGTGGTGGCCACCGCCAGCGCGACCAGGGCGGCATCGGGAGCGCGAAGGCGCAGGCCGCGCTGAGGAGGCGCGGCGGCGGGGGCGAAGCGTGTCTGCTCCGCGGCGATCCAGCGCAGGATCGCGCCCGCCAGCGGTCCGGGACGCCGGCGCACGCCCAGCAGGCCGTCGCGCAGGCGGCCGGCCGCGGCGCCCAGCCCGCGCACGCCGCCCAGCCAGTCGAGGACCTCCGCCGCCTGGCCGGCCGAGGGAACCCGGCGCAACCGGCCCAGGCTGCGGTGCGCCACCTCGCGTAGCCCGCGCTCCCCGGCGGCCGAGCGCAGCCACGTGGCCACGAGGACCAGCAGCCCGGCGCGGGCGGTACGGCGCAGCGTCTCCTCCGCGCCAAGACCGGCCAGCAGGCCTCCTCCCAGCGCCCCCGTGGCTAGGAGCAGCGCGAGCACGAGGCCGCCGAGCAGGAACGTGCGGTCCCCGCGAGCGGTGAGCCAGGCCAGC
>DASZCY010000302.1:0-4165 GCA_035942615.1 Solirubrobacteraceae bacterium
GAGCTGGTCGACCAGCCGGTCGACCGCCGTGGGGTCGGGTTGCTCGTGCACGCGGTGCAGCGCGGGCACCCCGCGCTCGGCCAGCAGGGTCGCCACCTGGGCATTGGCGGCGATCATCAGGTGCTCGATCAGCGCGTGCGACTTGGTCTGCACACGCTGCTGGGCGCCGGCCACGTGGCCGCGCGGGTCGAACGCGACCTCCGGCTCGCTGCCCGACAGCTCGAGCGCGCTGGTGGCCGCCCGGGCCGCGGCCAGCGCGCCGGCGACCTCGCGGGCCACGGCCAGCGGCTGGGCCCAGGGCTCGCGGGCGGGCGCCCGCCCCGCGAAGACCTCATCGACGTCCTCGTAGGTCAGCCGCGCGTCGGAGCGGATCGTCGAGCGGTGGAAGGCGGCGCGCACGACGCGGTCGCCCCGCAGGTCCATCTCCACGGTGACCGCCAAGCGGTCCTCTCCGGGCACCAGCGAGCATGCGTCGTTGGACAGTGCCTCCGGGAGCATCGGCTCGACCTTGCCGGGCACGTACACACTGGTCGCTCGCCGGTGGGCCTCGCGGTCGACCAGCGAGCCCGGCGTCACGTAGGCGCTGACGTCGGCGATGTGCACCCAGACCCGCGCGGCGCCGTCGCCCAGGCGCTGCGCGGAGATCGCGTCGTCGAAGTCCTTGGCGGTGGCCGGGTCGATGGTGAACGTGGGAAGCTCGCGCAGATCGCGCCGCGCGATCTGCGCACCCGCGGTGCGGTCACGCGCCTCGCGTGCCTCGCGCTCCACGGCCGGGTCGAAGCCCCGACGCAGGCCGCGGTCGAGCATCAGGCCCTCGAGCACGTCGGCGGCCACGTCGGGGCGCCCCAGGCGGCGCAGCACGCGCGCGCCGCCGCCCCTCTTCCCGGGCCGCCCAGCGCGGGCCAGGATCAGCTCCCCCACGCGCGCGTGAGCATCGCGCCCCAGGGCCAGCTGCGCGCCGCCGCGTTCGAAGAACGGCTCGACGACCAGGAAGCGCCCCCGGCGGGCCACGACGCCAACGACCGCGTCGGAGGGCGCGGGATGCTCGCCCGCCCGGGAGGAGGTGCGACCGGAGGCGCCGCCCCGGTGCCGCCCGCGCGACGTCGACGGCCGGTCGCGGTCGCCGTTCCGGCCGGACGCGGCCACGCCTACCCCACCTCGTCGACCAGCGCGCGCAGCGCCGCGCGCTCCGCCTCGTCGCGCTCGGTGTCGGGGTCGTCCTCGGCCTCGACGTCGGGATCGATCCCCTCGCCGCCCGGCCGCCCCGAGTCGCGATCCTCCCCTCCGATGCGCCGGCCGTCGGGCGTGAGATAGACCCCCGCGGTGAGGTCGAGTGCGCCCCCGTTGGGCAGCTCGATCACCTGCTGGAAGACGCCTTTGCCGAAGGTCTGCCGGCCGACCACCGGCGCGTCGCGGCGGTCCTGCAGCGCGCCCGTGACGATCTCCGAGGCCGAGGCGCTGTTGCCGTTGACCCGCACCACCACGGGGAGATCGGCCGCCACCGGCCGGCCGGTGGCCCTCAGCGTCGTGGTCGGCCCCGAACGCCCGCGTGTGGTGACGATCGGACCCTCGGCGATGAAGGCGCTGGCCACCAGCTGGGCCTCGTCGACCAGTCCGCCGCCGTTGTCACGCAGGTCGAGCACGATGCCCTGGGCTCCCCGCTCGCGCAGCCGGCGCACGGCCTCGTAGACCTGCGCGTGGGCACCGCTCGAGAAGGCGGCCAGCGAGGCCACGCCCAGCTTCTTGCCATCCACCTCCCTGAGCGAGGACTCCACGATCGGCACCTCCAGCTTCGCGCGCTCGACCTCCCGGCTGATGCGCTCGTCGTCGCGCTCCCAGACCAGGTCCACGCGCGTGCCCGCGGGGCCGCGGATGAAGGCGGCGGCGGTGTCCTCGGGCACGCCGCCCAGATCGCGCCCGCCCGCGCGCACGAGCACGTCGTCGGGGCGCAGGCCGGCACGCCGGGCGGGCGAGTCCTCGAAGACGCGCACGACCTCGAGGCCTTCGTCGACCCCCTGGATCGTCACGCCGATGCCCTGGAACTCCCCCGAGCTGGCGCGCTGGAAGACCTGGTACTCCTCGGGCGTGAAGTAGGCCGAGAAGGGGTCCCCCAACGACTCGATCACGCCGGTCAGCGCCGCCTCGGTGAGCGCCTGGGGCGCCACCTCGTCGATGTAGCCCTCCGCGACGGTGTCCAGAGCGGCGTCCAGCGTGCGCGACTGCCGGTCGCCCACAAACGCATCGCGCGCCCACACGGGAAGCAGGTCGGGATGACCGCCGAGCCAGATGCCGGCCAACAGGACGACGAGCACGGCGACGACGGCGACAAGGGGGGGAACCGCGCGGCGCATGAGGTCGGGGGAGGCTACCTCGACCGCCGTTCACACCCGCAGAGCGGGCCGGGCGTTACACCTTGAGGAAGCGGCGCAGCGAGAGGCCCGACCCGGCCGCCGAGACGGCGACGCTCGCACCCAGCAGGATCGCCACGAGCACAGCGAAGTTGATGGTCTGCGGCGCGGCGATGAGCGCGAACTGCTGGGCCAGCGGGTCGAGGAAGGCGACTTTGCCGACGCCCAGCAGGGCCACCGCGAGCACGCCGCCCATGGCGCCCACCACGGTCCCCTCGATCACGAAGGGCCAGCGGATGAACCAGTCGGTGGCCCCCACGAGCTTCATGACCTCGACCTCCCGCCGCCGCGCGAACAGCGACAGGCGGATGGTGTTGGAGATCAGCAGCACCGAGGCGAGGATCAGCAGCGCCGCCAGCACCGCCATGGTGAGCTTGACCACGTCGGTCGCGGTGAGGATCTTCGAGGTGTCCTCCTCGCGGTCCTTGACCTCCTCGATGGCCGGATCGGCCACCGTGCGCGCGCCCCCCGGCGTGGAGGGCGCCAGGGCCGAGCGCAGCCGATCGATGTCCTCCGGGCGTTCGGGGGTCACGCGGAAGGTGTCGGGCAGCGGGTTGGAGCCAAGCAGCTCGTAGGCGTCGGGGTTG
Organism: Solirubrobacteraceae bacterium; assembly: GCA_035942615.1. Taxonomy (GTDB): domain Bacteria; phylum Actinomycetota; class Thermoleophilia; order Solirubrobacterales; family Solirubrobacteraceae; genus Siliceabacter. Next base: position 2,996 of record DASZCY010000302.1, read on the forward strand.
CGCTCACGCTGCTGCGCGTAGGCCTGCTCCTTGGAGACAAACTCCACCCCGCCCACCGCCGGAGCGCGTGCCAGCAGCGCCCGCACCCGGCGCGCGTCCTGCTCGTCGGCTTCGCTGCGCAGATAGACGTCGAGCAGCACCCGCGAGCGGACCTCGTCGGCCGCGCCGGTGGTGGCCTGCACCACGGGGATGAACACCCCCAGCACCAGCATGGTCACCAGCACCGAGGCCATGGCGGCGAAGCTGGGCACCGCGTTGCGCCGCAACGAACGCGAGGCCTCCTTGAGGAAGAAGCCGATGCGCACTAGAAGCCCCGGACGGGCCGGGCGGGCGGCACCCTCTCCTCGTCGCGGAACGCGCGCTCGAGCATGTCGCCGAACTCGTCAGTGGACTGCTCCTTGACCGCGTACATGCCCGCAGGGTCGTCGCGCACGATGCGCCCGGCACGCAGCTCGAGCACCCGCCGGCGCATCCTGTCGACCAGGTGTGAGTCGTGGGTGGCGACCAGCACGGTCGTCCCCGCGCGGTTGATGCGGTACAGCAGCTGCATGATTCCTATCGAGGTATGCGGGTCGAGGTTGCCGGTGGGCTCGTCGGCCAGCAGCAGGGGCGGGTGGTTGACGAACGCGCGCGCCACGCTGACGCGCTGCTGCTCGCCGCCCGAGAGCTGGTCGGGGTAGGAGTGCAGCTTGGTCGACAGGCCCGTGAGGCGCAGGATGTCGGGCACCTTGGCCCGGATCTCCTTGCGGCTGGCCCCGGTGGCCGACAGCGCGTAGGCGACGTTGTCGTACACCGTGCGGTTGGGCAGCAGCTTGAAGTCCTGGAAGACCACGCCCAGATTGCGCCGGTAGTAGGGCACCTTGCCGCGCTTGATCTCGCGCAGGGCACGCCCGGCCACGCGCACGTGCCCGCTGGTGGGCTCCAGCGCCTTGGTCAGCAGGCGCATCACCGTCGACTTGCCCGAGCCGGTGGAGCCCACCAGAAAGACGAACTCGCCGCGGCGCACGTTGAACGTCGCACCCTCCAGGCCGATGCCCCCGTCGGGGTAGTGCATCGAGACGTCGCGGAACTCGACGACGTTGCGGGCATCGGGCGGCGTGGCAGCCGACCGCGCCGGGGGCTCGATCGGCTGGGCCTGCGCGCGCCGGTGCGCGGCGGGCAGGTGGGCGG
>DASZCY010000303.1:0-17649 GCA_035942615.1 Solirubrobacteraceae bacterium
GGACTGGTGATCGTGGGGGTCAACGCCGTGATCGCGCAGTTCGCCCACAGCCGCCCGCCGCTCAGGCGAGCGCTGTTTCGCCGCAGCAGCTGACCCGGTAGCCTGCCGCGCCGTCCGGCACCGCGCGGCAGGCTCGCTCTCTGCGCCGTCAGGTCCCCCGGTGCGCTCGAGGTGCCCGCGCTGCAACGTCCCATCGTGGAGCAGGGTTGCGCGTGGTAGAGTCGGTCGACCAGGACGGAGGTTGGCCACGAGGGCTCTGTCTCGGGGTCGCCACGATGACCGGGGGAGCGATGCAGAGGAAGATCGTGGCGGTTCTGTTGGCGTCGGCGGCGGTCGCGCTCACGCTGGCGTCCGTGGCGTGGGCCTGTGCCCCAGGAACCTATCTGACCGTGGAGCCCCAGCGCGGGGCGAAGGGTACGCAGGTGAAGGTCGCCGCGGACGGGTACAGGCCGGAGCTTGCGGTGAAGGTCGACCTCTACCCGCAAGCGGGTGCCCCGACGAGGCTTGCCACGCACACGACAGACGGAGCGGGCCGCTTCTCCACGACGGTCACCATCCCCGACGTGCCCCCGGGCTTCTACACCGTCGTGGGCGAGCAGGACGGAGCCGCGGCTGCCGGCCGAGCAGCGTTCGAGGTGACGGCGCCCGCGTCCGAACCTCCGCCCAGGCCCGCGGACACGGGCGCGGGCGAACCTCCGCGCCCACCGCCGCCCCCACCCGAACCTCCGCCCCCACCACCGCCCGCACCGCCGCCCAGTCCCCCACAGGCGCCCGCGGCCACACCGCAGGACATGGCGCCGCCGGGCGTGAGCGCACGTCCGCTGGCCGGGCAGCGGCTTGCCACGGTGCTCAGGCGAGGGCTTGCCTTCAGGACGAGCTGCTCGGAGGCCTGCCGGGTCGAGGGCCGGGCCGCCCTGGATTCCAGCACGGCTGAGAGGCTGCGTCTCCGAGGCGTCGTCGCCCGCCGCTCGGCTTCGCTCCCGGGGCCGGGCAGCACCAGGCTCGTCATGAGCCTGTCGGCCCGGGCCAGGAAGGCGCTCAGGCGCGCGCACACGGTGAGGGTCAGGGTGACGCTCACGGTCGCCGATCTCGCGGGAAACTGGACCGTGGTGCGAAGGACGGTCAGGCTGAGACGCTGAGCGGCGAGCCCAGAGCATTCGAGTCGGCGCCGGCCCTCCGAGGGCCGGTGCTACCGTCAGGCCTGACTGGCGGGAGGCGGCGCAAACGGCAGCGCAGCCGGTGGGCGATTCCCGGCGTGAGCCTGGGCACCGACCGACCGACGACCATGCGGCTCGACCCGGAATCAGACCACGCAGGCTTGGCACTCGAGGAGACGACGTGACCGACTCGGAGCAGGACTTCCTCAACCGCCCGGTGGCCGAGGTGGACCCCGAGATCGCAGCAGTCCTGCGTGACGAGCTGCGCCGCCAGCAGTCCACGCTGGAGATGATCGCCTCGGAGAACTTCGTCCCGCGCGCGGTGCTGGAGGCCCAGGGCTCCGTTCTGACCAACAAGTACGCCGAGGGCTATCCCGGCCGGCGCTACTACGGCGGCTGCGAGCACGTCGACGTGGCCGAGCAGCTGGCCATCGACCGCGCCAGAGCGCTGTTCGGGGCCGAGCACGTCAACGTTCAGCCCCACGCGGGCGCGCAGGCCAACGCGTCCGTGTACCACGCGCTGCTGCGCCCCGGCGACAAGCTCATGGGCCTCTCACTGGCCCACGGCGGCCACCTAACCCACGGGATGAAGCTCAACGTCTCGGGCCGCCTGTACGAGATCGTCGCCTACGAGGTCGACCGCGAGACCAGCCGCATCGACATGGACGCCGTGCGCGAGATCGCGTTGCGCGAACGGCCCAAGATGATCGTCGCGGGCTGGTCGGCCTACCCCCGCCAGCTGGACTTCGCGGCCTTTCGCGCCATCGCCGACGAGGTCGGCGCGCTGTTGATGGTGGACATGGCCCACTTTGCCGGCCTGGTGGCCGCCGGCGAGCATCCCAGTCCGGTGCCCCACGCCGACGTGGTCACCACCACCGTCCACAAGACCCTGGGCGGGCCGCGCAGCGGCATGATCCTCTGCCGTGAGGAGCACGCCAAGGCCATTGACTCCGCGGTCTTCCCCGGTCAGCAGGGGGGACCGCTCGAGCATGTCATCGCCGCCAAGGCCGTCGCCATGCGCATCGCCGCAAGCGAGCCCTTCCGCGAGCGCCAGCGGCGCACGGTCGAGGGCGCCCGCGCGGTGGCCGACGCGCTGACACAGGCTGGCCACGGGATAAGCGTGCTGACCGGCGGCACCGACGTGCACCTCGCGCTGGTCGATCTGCGCGAGAGCCAGCTCGACGGCCGGCAGGCCGAGGATCGCCTGCACGAGATCGCCGTCACGGTCAACCGCAACGCGGTGCCGTTCGACCCCCGCCCGCCCATGGTCACCAGCGGCCTGCGCATCGGCACCCCGGCGCTGGCCACCCGCGGCCTGCAGGTCGACGACTTCGCCGAGGCCGGGGCGCTCATCGCCGCCGCGCTCGCCCCCGACTTCGAGACCCACCGCGATGACCTGGCCGACCGCGTCGCCACCCTCGCCGAGCGCTTCCCCCTCTACGAGCACCTGGACACGCCCGCCGCGGCATAGGCCAGGGTCTCAGCCCGAGACGGACTCGAACTCGCCCGTCTGAAGGTCCTGCTCCACGGCGTTCTCGATCTCCGTGGACGTGGCCTGGGGCCGGGTCCGTCGCAGGCGCATGCGATCCAGGCGGCGAAACTTGAGGATCTCGAGGGTGTAGACCATCCACACCGAGCCCAGCAGGACCGCGAGGCCGGCGCCGCCGACGACCAGGCTGTTGCGAAGCTCCCAGTCGCCGTTGGGACGCGGAGGCACGAAGCGCACCAGCATGGCCCAGGCGGCCAGCGAAGCCGCCCACAGGTGCAGGTAGGCGGCGGTCCGTCGCTGGGAGAAGCCAATGCGCAGAAAGCGGTGGTAGAAGTGGTTCTGGTCGGCGCCGAAGGGGGGACGGTGGTACTTCAGGCGCTTGAGGATGACGAACGAGGTGTCCAGCAGCGGTACCGCGACGATCAGCATCGGGGCGAGCAGGGTGATCGTCGCCGGGGTCTTGAGCAGGCCCTCGACCGACAGGGCGGCCAGCAGGTATCCGAGGCTCAGCGCGCCGCTGTCGCCCATGAAGATCTTGGCCGGATGCAGGTTGTGCTGCAGGAAGCCCAGCGTGGCTCCGCACACCGCGGCCGCCACGGCGGCGACCTCCAGGCGCCCGAAGGAGACGGCCAGCAGCGCGAGGGTCGCCGCGGCGATTGCCACGATGCCGCCCGCCAGCCCGTCCAGGCCGTCGATCAGGTTCACGAGGTTGGCCACCAGCACGATCCACACCACGGTCAGCGGGTAGGCCACCCAACCCAGGTCGCCGTCGCCCACCAAGGGGAGGGTGATCCGCTCGAAGGTCAGCCCGTAGGCGACCACCGGGATGAGCGTGATCGCAACGAGCAGGACGAGCTTGACCTTGGGCGCCATCCCGCGCCGGTCGTCCCACAGGCCCACCAGCATCACGAGCCCGAGGCCGAGGAAGATGCCGGCCATCGAGCCGTCGAGCTCGGCCAAGCCCAGCGCCGCGACCACGATCGCCGCCACGATCGCGACCCCGCCGGTGTTGGGCGTGGGGACGGTGTGGATGCGGGGACGGTCGCCGCCGGCGTCGATCCGCCCGGTGGCCCGGGCCAGGCGCCCGGCCAGTGGCGTCGCCAGCCAGGCGACGGCGAAGGCGAGCAGCAGACCGGCCAGGACCGCGCCGTCCTCCACGAGCGCCGACAGCGTCTCGGTGAACGACATCGCGCTCAGTATGGCGCAGCCGGCGGCAGACCCCGCGCGCCGCCACGCCGTGGATAGCCTGCGCCCATGGCTCGCCTGCTCATCCTGGGCGCCGGCTACATCGGCGCGGCGCTGGGCGCGCGCGCGCTGGAAGCCGGGGACGAGGTGGTGCTTGCCGACAACTGGTACGCCACCCAGCGCGTGCAGCTGGACGGCCTGGCCGCGCGGGGAGCCGACGTGATCACGCTGGACATCCGCGACGGCGAAGCCGTGGACGGCCTGTTGCGCGCGACGACGCCCGACCGCGTGCACCTGCTCGCTGCGCAGGCCAGCCGCCCGCTGTCGATCGCCGACCCTGACTACACCGAGCAGACCAACGTCACCGGCGTGCGCCGCGTGGCCGAGGCGGTGGCCCGCCGCGGCGGCCCGCCGCTGGTGTTCGCCAGCTCGCTGCACGTCTACGGCCCGGGGCTGAACGGCGAGGTCGCCGCCGACCGCCCCTACGGCGTGCAGGGCGACCTCGCCCATCTGTCCAAGGTCTACGGCGAGCTGTGCCTGGGGCTGTACGCGCGGCGCCACGGGCTGGCGGTGGCGTTCCTGCGCCTGGGCATCGTCTACGGCCCGGGCCCGGTCACCCACGAGCGTTCCGAGTCGCAGACCGTGGTGGACCGGTTCGCCGGCCTGGCCGCCGCCGGCCGGCCGCTGCCTCTCGCCGACGGTGGGAGGGCCACCATCGGCGTGGTCCACCTCGACGACTGCGCACGCATACTGCACGAGTTCGTGCCCGCGTCCGGCGTGGTGGCCCACGACGTGGCGGGGCAGACCATCACCGTGGCCGACGTGGCGGCGCTGGCCGAGGGCCGCGCGCCGGCCGGTGGGGCCGTGTACACGGTGCGAAGCCCGTTCAGCTACGCCCATGACGTGGCGGAGTACCTGGCCCGGTGAGGCTGCTGGTCACCGGGGCCACCGGCTACCTGGGCTGGCGGACCACCGTCCTGCTGCGCGAGCGCGGGCACGCCGTCACCGCGCTGGCGCGCCCGGGCGCACGGGAGCGCGCTGCCGCGCGAGGCCTGGACACGGTGGCCTGCGACGCTGGCGACCCCACGGCACGCGGCCTGGTCGCCGGTCACGAGGCCGTCCTGCACTTCGCAGGCGTGCCCGATCCGGCCCGCGCCCGAGAGGACCCCGCCGCCGCCGTGCGGGCCAACGCCGGCACCACGCTCAACCTGCTCGAGGCCTGCGCGCACCACGGCGCCGCGCTGGTCTACCCCTCCTCCGTGCGCGCCGGGGTGCAGCCCGCGCCCGACCCCTACGCGGCCTCCAAGCGCCTGGGCGAGGAGGCCTGCCGCCTCCATGCCGTGCCCACTGCGGTGGTGCGCCTGGCGAGCGTCTTCGGTCCCGGCCAGGTGGCCTGGGAGGGAGCCACCGGCGCCATCGCCGCCTTCGCCGCCCGGGCTCTGGAGGGCCGGCCGATCGTCATCCCCGGCCGGCCCGTGCGCACGCGCGACTTCCTCTACGTCGACGACCTGGTCGAGGGCCTCGAGCGCCTGCTGGGCGAGGGCGTCCCCGACGCGATCCTCACGGCCGCCAGCGGCGTCTCGACGCCGCTCGTGGAGGCCGCCCAGGCGGTCCGCGATGCGGCGGGGACCGGCGTGGAGATCGAGCTGCCCGCAGGTGATCTGCCCCCGGGGGAGAACGAGAGCTACGCGCCGTCGCCCACCGACCGGCGTCTACCCTTGACCGCCCGCCCCCTCGGGGAGGCGATCACCGCCTATGTCGACTGGCTCCGCTGCCATCCTGCTGCTCAAGGCCGCGCCCCGGCCTGAGCAGGTGGCCGAGCGGCTGGCGGGCGGGCCGTGGGGCGGGCTGGAGCTGTGCCTCATGCCCGCCGACGTGGCCGACGACGCTGCCCTGGACGCGGCCGTGGGCGCGGTCACCCAGGCCGATCCACCGCCCGCGCGGGTCACCGCCGAGGCGCCGGTGGCCTGGCCCAGCGGCGCCTTCGTGCGGGTGGACGAGCTGACCGCGCAGGCGCGGGAGGGCATCGCGCGCAGCGCCGACTTCGCGGCGCGCATCGGCTCGCCCGTGCTGACCATCCACCTCTTCGTCCCCCAGGAGCCCGCCGCCTTCCGCGCCGCGCGCGGCGTGGACGAGGACGCCGTGCACGCGTTCCTCGACGTCTTCGCGGACGCCTGCGCGCAGCGCGGCGTGACGCCCCTGATCGAGAACGTGCCGCCCATCCTGCGCATGCGCACCGGCGGGGTGTTCCTGTCGCCCATCGGCGGACACTGGCGCGACCTGCTGGCCTGGCGGGAACGCGTCCCCGCGCTGGGCATCACGCTGGACACCTCGCACGCCGCCCTGTTTCGCACCTTCGGGGTCGCGGCGCCCGCCCAGTTCGCCATCGACGACCCCGACGAGCTGCTGCTTGACCGCTACGTCGCCGAGCTGGCCGCACACACGCGCGTCGCCCACGTCTCCGACGCCGCCGGCGTCCTGGGCGAGGGCCTGCCCTACGGCGAGGGCGAGCTCGACCTCGACCCCGTGGTGCGCCGTCTGGCGGCCGCCGGCGTGCCGGCCATGGTGGCCGAGATCAACGAGCCCCACCCCGCGTGCTCGCCGGCCATGAAGGCCGCCCACCGTGCGATGGAGGCGGCCCTGCGTGAGCCGGCGCGGCGCTGGCGCCCGCGCGCCCCGCGCCTGCGCCCCGAGCGCTTCGACTGGACGGCGGTGGTCGGCCGTCAGGATCCGCTGCCCGCGGTGCTCGAGCTCGAGGAGCACTTCGCGGGACGACGCGTGCTCATCACCGGCGGGGCGGGGTCCATCGGGACCAGCCTGGCCAGCCTGCTGCACGGCTTTCGCCCCAGCGCCATCACGCTGCTCGACGTCCACGAGGCTTCCCTGACCGCCGATCGTCGCGCACGCGAGCCCGAGGAGCTCGTGCGCACCGACCACGTGCTGTGCGACGTGCGCGAGCGCGCCCGCCTCGAGGAGGAGATCGCCCGCGCCCACCCCGACGTGGTCTTCCACCTGGCGGCCTACAAGCACGTCGACTGGGCCGAGCGCTTTCCCGAGGAGTTCGCCGCCACGAACCTCGACGGCAGCTGGAACGTGCTACGCGCGGCCGGCGACGCCACCGTGGTGGTCGCCTCCACCGACAAGGCCGCGCGGGCCGCCGGGCGCTACGGGCGCTCCAAGCGCCTCATGGAGGCGCTCGCCGCCCTGGCCGGCGAGCACACCGGCGGTCGCTGCGCCGCCGTGCGCCTGGTCAACGTGCTGGGCAGCGCGGGCAGCGCGTCGGATCTCTTCCTCCGTCAAGCCCGTGCCGGCGTGCCGCTCACGGTCACCGACGGGGGCATGCGACGCTTTTGGATCACCATGGGCCACGCCGCCACGCTCGTGGCTCACGGAGCGCTCAGCGCGGCCGCCGGGGTGCCCCTGGTCACCGCTGCCCAACCGGTCATGCTCACCGTCGGCCAGCTCGCCGAGCGCGTGTGGCGCGGCGTCGGACGCTCGGGTGCGCCCGACGTCGCTGTGCTGGGCGTGCGCGCCGGGGAGACCATGGAGGAGGTGCTCGTCGGCTCCGAAGAGGTCCTGGGACCCGAGCGCTTCGCGGGCTGCGTACCGATCGAGGGCACAGCGGGGTCACCCGTCGACGTCGCGCGCGAGCTGGTCGCCCGCCTCGACGCCGAGCGTGATGCCGCGGCACGCCGGGCCCTCTGGGCGCGGGCGCTGACACGCCCGCTCCTGCCGGCCACGACGGTGCCCTAGCTCGGTGCGGATCCTGCTGATCTCCCAGATGTACCCCGGGCCGGCCGACCCCGACCTAGGGGCCTTTGTCGCCCAGCTCGAGCGCGAGCTGGGCGCCCGCGGACACGTGATCGACCGGGCGGTGGTGAACCGTCGCGGCGGCCCGCCCACCAAGCACGCCGGGCTGGCGGCACGCTCGGTGGTGGCCGGCCTGCGCCGTCGCCCCGACGTGGTCTACGCCCACTTCCTCGCACCCGCTGGCGTGGTGGCCGCCGCGGTGGGGGCGCTGGTGCGCCGACCCGTGGCGCTCACGGCGCACGGGCAGGATGTGCGCAACGCGGCCACGCGAGGGTCGGTGCGCCGCGCCACCGCGTGGGCCTGTGCACGGGCGCAGGCGGTGGTGTGCGTCTCCCACGCGCTACGCGGCGAGCTGGAGGCGGCGGTTCCCGCCGCCCGGGGACGTACGCACGTCATCGACTGCGGCGTGGACCTCGAGCGCTTCGCGCCGCGCGAGGCGGAGGGTGACGGGGCGCGCCCTCGCTTCCTGTTCGCAGGTTCCCTCATCGAGCGCAAGAACGTCGTGGCGCTGGCCGAAGCCTTTGCGCGCCTGGGGCGCGGCTCGCTGACGCTGCTGGGGGACGGTCCGCTGCGCGGGCAGCTCGAGGCACGTCCCGGCGTGCGGCTGGCCGGTCGCGTGGCCCACGAGGAGGTGCCGGCCTGGATCGCGGCCGGGGACGTGCTCTGCCTGCCCAGCCTGACCGAGCCCTTCGGCCAGGTCCTGCTCGAGGCGATGGCCATGGAGCGCTCGGTGGTGGCCACCCGGTTCGGTGGTCCGCCGGAGTTCGTGCCCCCCGACGCCGGGGTCCTGGTGGATCCCCACGACGTCGCCGACCTCACGCGCGGCCTCGAGGCCGCCGCCGCGCTGCCCTCGCCCAACCCGGCCGCCCGTGTGGCCGCCGCCCGCCACGACGTGCGCGTCCAGGCGCAGCGCGTCGAGGCCCTGCTGGCTCAGGCGGTCACGAGCAGCGCGCCCGGGGCCACGCCGAGCTCGGCGGCCACGAAGCGCCCCGCGTAGCTGCCGTCGAGCTCCACGGCGAAGGGGCCGTCCTCCAGTGCACGCAGCATCGCGCTGCGCACCCCCACGAAGCCCTCGACCTGCGGATGGGCCAGCATCCGCCGGGGGCTTCCCGTGGGCAGGCGTCGCAGCACCCCGCCCACGTCGCAGACCCCTGCGCGACGCGCGAGCGTGAGGGAGATCGTGCCGGTGGTCAGGCCGGCTCCCGCGCACACGTCGACCGCCCGCGGGCCCAGGTAGGTGAGCGGCGAGGAGTTCTGCACGATCGCGGTGACGCCCTCGATCCGTCGGCCGTCGGCCTCCACCGTGAAGGGGGGCAGCCGCGGGCGGCGACGCTCGGTCAGCAGCGACGCGCCCGCCAGCGCGAAGGCCGACTGACCCAGCAGCCGCTTGGCCGCCGGGCGCCGCTCGACGCGCTCCATCAGCTCGGCGGTCGCCCCGATCCCGGCCGTGAAGAGAAACGGACGCCCATCGAGGGTTCCCATGTCCACGCGCCGGTGGGCGCGCAGGCCGCACGCCACGAGCGTGCGGGCGGCCCTTGCGGCATCGCGCGGCAGCCCCAGCGTGCGACAGAAGACACTCGTCATGCCCCCCGGCAGCGGGGCCAGCGCAGTGGACGAGCCCAGGAGCCCGGCGGCGGCCGCGCCGACCGTGCCGTCGCCGCCCAGGACGGCGACGGCCTCCCGGCCCGCGGCCGCGGCGTCATGGCACGCTCGCGTGACGTCTTCGGCGGCGCCCGTGCGCATCACCGACACCGCGAAGCGCTCGTCGAGCGCCGCGACCACCGTGTCCAGCACCCGGGCGTTCACTCGGGAGGCGGCGGGGTTGACGACGAGCAGCAGACCCTGCGCCACCGGGCGACCATACCCTTGGCCGGCGGGGAGCAACCGCTCAACCACGCCGTGCCCTTCGCCACGCTGGGCCCAGCTCTACATTCTTTGGCTGATGACCTCGCTGCCCGCCCGCCACCCCTACCTGATCGCCGTGCTGCTGGCGCTGGCCTTCGGCGCGCTCGCGGTGATCGTCGCCGCCGCGGCGGGCCTGCCGGTGCGCGATCCCGACGTCGCCGCGGGACCCGCCTACGTCCGCCTCGCCGGCCTCGTGGCCTTCCTCTTCTGCGCCGACGTGCTCCCGCGGGTGGTCGCGCGCGTGCGCCGCGACCACGCACGGCCCATCGACGCAGTGCGGTCGGTGGTCGGCCAGCGGTGGACCCTGCGCCGGGCGTGGGTGGTCCTGGCCGGGCTGCTGAGCTTCTACGTCACCTACCTCGCCTATCGCAACCTCAAGAGCTTCCTGCCCTTCGTGCGCGATCCTCTCTACGACGGATCGCTGGCCGAGATGGATCGGGCGCTGGGTCTGGGACTCGATCCGGCGACGATCCTGCACGGCGTCCTGGGCACGGGGATCGCCGCACACCTGCTGTCGCTCGTGTACGTCTCCTTCCTGGTCCTCATGCCCCTCTCGCTCGTCGCGGCCCTGGTGTGGACGAGGGACCTGCGCCGCGGGTTCTGGTGGATCACCGTGCTGGGCCTCAACTGGGTCCTGGGCACAGCCAGCTACTACCTGCTGCCTGCGCTGGGCCCCGTCTTCGCCGCCCCCGTGACCTTCGCCGCCCTACCTCCCACCGGCGTTTCGGGGCTGCAGGCCACGCTGTGGGAGGATCGCCTCGCCTTCCTGGCCGATCCCCTGGCCACGCAGGCCGTGCACGGCGTCGCTGCCTTCGGGTCGCTGCACGTGTCGATCGCCTTCGCCGCCGCCGCGTTTGCCTCCTTGACCGACCTTCCACGCTGGGTGTGCCGTGCGGTGTGGGGCTTCTTCGGGCTGACGACCCTGTCCACGATCTACTTCGGCTGGCACTACGTGGCCGACGACCTGGCCGGCGTGGCCATCGGCGCGCTGGCGGTCTGGGCAGGGGCGGCGGCCACGGGGCACGACGTGCGCGCGCTGCTCGCCGCCCGCCGGCCCGCGCGGCGCGCTCAGAGCACGGCCAGGGTCGCGTAGTAGCCCGCCACCGCGGTGAACAACAGCGCGTCGATGCGGTCCAACGCCCCGCCGTGCGCACCGAACAGGGTGCCGCTGTCCTTCAGGCCCAGGTCGCGCTTGAGCAGCGACTCGAAGAGGTCGCCGGCCGGGGCGGCCAGCGCCACCGCGAGTCCCAGCGCGAGCGCCCCTCCCGCGCCGAGGCCGTCCACGGCGAGCGCTGCGAAGGCGAGGACGGCGAGGGTCGCCACCACGAGGCCGGCCACCACGCCCTCCAGGCTCTTGGCCGGGGAGATGGCCGGAGCCAGCGGCCGGCGGCCCCAGGCGGTGCCGACCAGGTGGGCGGCGGTGTCGCCCAGCAACGTCCCCAGCACCACCGCGACCACCAGCGCCTCGCCGGCGGGCAACTCACGCAACAGGACGCCATGGGCCAGGCCCAGGCCGATCCACGTGGCCGCGAGGACCCCGGCGGCCACCGAGGGAGCGGCGCCCGCGCGCCCGGGGGCGCCGAGCGCGGCGGCCACCAGCAGCAGCGGCAGCAGGGCGGCGAGCAGACCCACCAGCACCTCGCGGCCTCCGGCGAGCGCGCCCACCACCAGCACCGCGACCGCGCCCGCGCCCACCGCGCCCACAGCGGGGGAGGCTCCGAACGCGCCGCTCAGCTCCACGGCCGCCAGGACGCCCAGGGCGGCGACGGCCAGCGCGAAGGGCAGCCCGCCCAGAACGACGAGCGCGAGCAACACCACCACCGCGGGCACGGCCACGACGACGCGCGCCCCCAGGTCAGCCGGAAGGCGCGGGGGTCGCGGCGACCCGGGCGCGGGCCCTCGGTCCGGCGGGGGCGGTGCGCTCACCGCAGGGCCTCCAGGCGTTTGCGCCCGCGCGGGCACGGGCAAGCGCGGGGGATGGCCACCCAGCCTGCGGCGCTCAACCTGCCCAACGCAATCACGGTGGCGCGCATCCTCCTCGCCCCGGTCCTCGCCGTGCTGGTGCTGACCAGCCCCAAGGGCTCGATGGCAGCGGCTGTCGTGTTCGCGGCGGGAGCGCTGGGCGACATCCTCGACGGCACGCTCGCGCGCTCACGTGGTCTGGTCACCACGGTGGGCAAGCTACTCGACCCCGTGGCCGACAAGCTGCTGGTGGGGGCCGCGCTCATCGCGCTGGTGGTGGTCGATCGTCTCTGGGTCGTCGTCCCTCTGGTCATCCTCACCCGCGAGGTGCTGGTCACCCTCCTGCGCACTGTCGCCGCTCGTCGTGGCGAGATCATCGACGCCAGCGGCATGGGGAAGATCAAGATGACCCTGCAGATCGCCATGGTCCTCATCCTGCTGGCCGTGGCCGACCCCCGGCAGGCCTGGGTCGACGTGCTGGTGGCCGCCACCGTGCTGGCCACGGTCGTCTCAGGCATCGACTACCTCGTGAAGTTCCGCCGCGCCGAGCCCGCCCCCGCGCCCCGGGTGGCCTGACGCCAAACGCTCAGGACCCGGGCACGGCCAGGAGCAGCAGGTCGAGTGGGTCACGGCGCAGCGGCACGGCGGTGGGGTCCCGCGGGACGGGGACCACCTCCGCGGGGTCGCGCAGCAGACGCAGGCGGCCCTCGTGCACCAGCCGCTCGTCCACCGCTCCCAGGCGTCCCTCGAACATCGACCACACCGGCACGCCCAGTGCCGCCGCCTCGCGGTTCATTGTGCCTCCCGCCGAGACGACCAGGTCGGCCTGGGCCACCAGGGCGCCGCCGTCCACCGCGCGCGGGGGCACGACGACGCGCTCCAGGCCCAGAGCGCGCACCTCCTCGGCCTGCCCCGGCGTGCGCGCCAGCACCACGACGTGCGCGCGCGGCTCGGCCACCAGGCGGGCCAGCACCCGCGGCAGCAGCGCGCTCTCGGCACCGCCTAGGTACAGCGCGTAGGAGGGCGCCGTGCGCACGACGCAGAGGATCGCCTCGCGTGGCACGCCCAGCGCGTCGAGCAGCCTCGGGTCGGGAGGGTGGGCGTGCAGGTAGTACTCCTCCTTGAGCCCCGGGTACTGGACGAGCTTGGGCCCCCGCGCGCCGAAGCGAGCCAGGCGCTCGCGCGGGATCGCCTCGGGCACGAGCACCCGGCTGGCCAGCCGGCAGATCACGCTGTGCTGGACCATCGCGAACTCGTAGTCGAACATCGTGGTGTTGGGTATGGCCAGCGCCCGGCAGGCCACCGGCAGGTCGGTGGATCCGTGGGCCAGGGCGGCGTCGAAGCGCCGGCCGCGCGCGAAGCGCAGCATCCGCGTCACCCGGTCGCCCGCCGCGCGCGCCTTGCCCACCCGGCCCGCCCCGCCGTGGCGGCCCAGCAGCGTGTAGGGGTGGGCCCAGTCGTCCAGCAGCTCGACGGTGTGCGACAAGGGCCGCGCGGTCAGCTCGACGTCGTGACCGCGCTGCTCGAGCAGCTCCACCAGCGGACGCAGCACGACCACGTGCGCGGTGTTTGTGAAGTCCACCCAAACACGCACGGGAAAGCGCGGGTCAGGCCGCGGTGAAGACGGCGCGTTGCCAGATGCCCAGCAGAGCCTCGACCACCGTTTCGCGCGTGACCGGACCCTCCTGGACCCGTTGTTCGTAGAGGGTTCGCTCGACCATCCACACCAGCGAGAAGGCGACGGCCTGGGCGTCGAGTCCGGGCTGAGCACGCCCGGCCTGCTGCTCGCGCATGATGCGCTCGCGGGTGGCCTCCACGAAGCGCCCGACCAGGCCGCGCCAGTGGTCGGCGATCTCCTGATCGTAGGTCGACACCTCCACGATGGCGCGCAGCAGCGCCCCGTGCTCGAGGTACAGCCCGGCGATCGCGGTGAGCGCCTCGCGCAGGGCCCCGGGCTGCCGGCCCTCGCCCTGCCACCACACCTCGGCGCGGGCGAAGAGCAGCTCGGAGACGTTCTCGGTAAGGCGCATGAGCAGCTCGCGGCGATCGCGGAAGTAGAAGTAGAAGGCGGTGCGCGAGATCCCCGCCCGGGTGGCGATCCGCTCGATGTTGAGGTGGGAAAAGGACAGCCCTTCGCCCAGCAGCTCCTCGGTGGCCTGCAGCACGGAGGCCTCGATGGCGGTACGCCGCTCGGAGGTGCCCTCGCCGCGCTGGGAGGGAAGCTGCGCCATGCGCGCCACCCTATCGCTAGCGTCTCTGGCGTCATGCTCGCCGGCAACCTCGCTGACGCCGAGCGCCATCCACGCGCACGAGGACACGGTGGTCCCCGGGGGTCGCGGTGGTTGAGGCGCTGCGCCTTGCTGGCGGCGGCACTGCTCGCGGTGCTGTGGACGGGAGCCATCCCGGCCGGCGAGGCCCGGGGCGAGGTCCTGCTCGGCATCGCCGATCAGAAGGCCGAGACCTTCGCGGACCCGCGCCTGCACGCGCTGGGGATGGGCCGCGCGCGCATCGCCGTCAGCTGGGACGTGCTCGAGATCGGCTACGAGCGAGAGCGGCTGGACCGTTGGGTCGCCGCCGCCCTGCGCAGCGGGGTGGAGCCGCTGATCTCCTTCCAGCACTCCGCCCGGGAGCGCCGCTCGCTGCCCAGCCCGGTCGAGCTCACCAAACAGTTCCTCGCGTTGCGCAAGCGCTATCCGCAGGTCACGCAGTTCGCGACCTGGAACGAGGCCAACCACTGTGGCGAGCCGACGTGCCACCGCCCCGAGCTGGTGGCCGCGTTCTGGCGCAAGCTGAGCCTGGCGTGCCGCGAGTGCACCGTCCTGGCCGCTGAGGTCCTCGACATGCCGAACATGAGCCGCTGGATCCTCGACTTCCGCGCGCACACCCGCAGGAAGTACCGGGGGGCCGCCCGCGAGCCTGCGTTCTGGGGCCTGCACAACTACGTCGATGCCAACCGCTTTCGCACGATCGGCACGCGGCGCATGCGCGCGCACACCCGAGGCGAGATCTGGCTGACCGAGGTGGGCGGCATCGTCTCACGCAACAACCGCAGCGACCTCGACCTGCCCAGGGGCCCCCGCCACGCCGCCAAGGCGACGGAGTTCCTGCTCGAGCGCCTCCTGCCGCTGACGCGCCGCATCCGCCGGCTGTACCTCTACCACTGGCAGGTCGATGACCTGCAGGGGACGTGGGACTCGGGGTTGATCACGCCCGGGGGCAACGAGCGCCCGGCCTACGACGTGCTCGTCGACTGGGTGGCGGCCCGCCGGGCGCGCGACGGGGAGGGCGGCTGACGCGCCTCGCGCTGATCGCCGACACGCATCTGCCGCGCGGTCGGCGCTCTCTGCCAGCAAGCTGTCTGGCGCACCTGCGCGCGGCGGACGCCATCGTGCACGCCGGTGACCTGAGCACCGCGGCGGTGCTCGAGGAGCTCGAGGCCCTGGGACCGCCCGTCCATGCCGTGCGCGGCAACGTGGACGACGCGGCGGTGCGTGCGCGGTTGCCCGAGGTCACGGAGGTGCCCGCCGGGGAGGCGCTCCTGGTGGTGGTGCACGATGCCGGCCCGGCGCGCGGGCGGCTGGCGCGCCTGCGCCGGCGCTTTCCCACCGCCGACGCCGTGATCTTCGGCCACTCCCACATTCCCCTCCACGAGCAGGCGCAGGACGGCTTTCAGATCTTCAATCCCGGCAGCCCCACCGAGCGCCGGCGCCAGCCGCGCCACACGATGGGTCTGGCGGAGGCCGAAAGCGGCGCGGTGGGCTTCACGCTGGTAGACCTCGACTGACCGGAAGCGTCGCGCGATCACGTCGACGCCATGACCTGCTCGCCGGGGCCTGCGCTTGGCCGCGTTCGGGTAGAGGGTTCTCTGCCAGGTGCCTGCCGGCCCCTTTCTCGTGAAATGTCGTGCGGGCTTGTAGGTTTCCCGTCCACCGGCGCAGTCCGTGGCCGGCCGCCATCCATGCCCCTCCTTCGCAACTTCGATCTCCTTGTCCTCGTCCTCGCGCTGGCGATCTTCGTGGTCGCCGGGCTCCCGCTGCTGGGCTGGGTCACCGCCGCGGTGATCTGGGCCATGTGGCGGGCCGTCGGGGCGTTCACCGAGCGCCGCGCCGAGGAGGCCGCCGACCTGCGGCGCACCGCCGGACTCATGGCGGGCTCGATGATCGCGCGCGGATGGGCCATGGGCCTTATTCTCATCGCCGTCGGTCTGACCGCCGGGGACGACGTCGGCCTCTCCGCCGCCGTGCTCTGCGTCGTGCTCTTCACCCTGCGCTTGACCATGGACGGCGTGCTGCGGCCTTCCGGCGGCGGCAGCGGCCCCACCAAGACCTCCCCCACATGAAGAACCTCTCCACACGCGCGAAGATCTTGCTCGGCCTCGCCGCCCTGCTGCTCCCGGCGATCCTGCTGGGCATCCTCTTCGGCTCCGCGGGCGAGCAGGAGTTCCAGCCCCAGGAGGAGTTCAAGCTCGAGCCCTACATCGAGCTGCACGCCGGGCCCCTCGACCTGTCCATCACCAAGGGGGTCGTCTACCTGGTGCTCGCGGCGGTCATCACGGTCGCCGCGATGCTCTACATCGCCAACCGCATGCAGGCGCGGCCCAACCGCATCCAGACCGCAGTCGAAACCGCCTACATCTTCATGCGCGACAACATCGCACGGGGCAACATGGACGACGCGATGACCCGCCGGTGGTTTCCCTTCGTGGGTACGTTGTTCCTGTTCATCTGGATCTCGAACATGATCGGGTACATACCGCTGCCGCTGAACGCGAGCCACCCGATCGAGATCGGCGGCCTCTCGCTGCCCACCTTTGCCATCTACGCGGCCACGGCCAACATCTCGGTGCCGCTGGTGCTGACGCTGATGGTGTGGCTGGCCTACCACGCCGAGGGCGTACGGGCCAAGGGACCGATCAAGTACGTCAAGGGCTGGGTCCCCGCGGGCGTGAGCGGCATCGCGGCCTTCCCGATCTTCCTCATCGAGGCCATCTCCCAGTTCGTGCGCATCATCTCCCTGAGCGTGCGGCTCTTCGCCAACATGCTGGCCGGCCACCTGCTCATCCTCTTCATGGGCGGCGGCCTGGCCATCATCCTCGGCCTCGCCGCGCTGGGCTGGATCACCTTGCCCGTCGCCTGGGTGTTCTTCCTCTTCGAGATCGTGCTGATCGCCACGCTGCAGGCGTTCATCTTTGCGACCCTGACGGCCATCTATCTCGGCGAAGCGGTCGCCGAGGCCCACTGAGACAAGGAGACCAGACCATGGACCTCGAGATCATCACCTCCTTCACCTACCTCGCGCAGTCGGAGATGAAGTCCATCGCGCTGGGCGTGGGCGCCGGCCTGGGCACCATCGGCCCCGGCATCGGCGTCGGCTACATCTTCGGCAAGGTCATCGAGTCGGTGACGCGCCAGCCGGAGATGCGCGACGAGATCACCTCGATCCAGTGGCTGGGCTTCGCCCTGACCGAGGCGATCGTCTTCTACGCCTTCATCTTCGGCCTCATCGCCTTCTTCCTGTCTTAGGGCGATGACGCCGAGCTTCTCCACGCTGGCCCCTTTCCTCGCCCAGGGCGGAGGTGGCGGCTCCTTCCTGGTCACCCCGAGCATCGGGCTGATGATCTGGACGCTGCTGGCCTTCGGCCTCACCTATGCGGTGCTGCGCAAGGCCGCGTTTCCGCGCATCGCCGCCAACCTCGACAAGCGCCGGCGCGCGATCGAGGAGTCCATCGAGACCGCCGAGCGCACCAAGAGCGAGGCCGAGGAGATCCTGGCCGAGTACCGCGAGCGCCTCAAGGAGGCGCGCACCCAGGCCGAGGAGATCGTCGCGCGCGCGCGGCGCGCCGGCGAGAAGCACGAGGCCGACTCGCTGGCCGAGGCCAAGCGCCGGCGCGAGGAGATGGTCGAGCAGACCCGCCGCGACGTGGAGCAGGAGACCCGCCGCGCGATCCAGGAGATCCGCAAGGAGGTCGCCGACCTCACGATCATGGCCACCGAGAAGGTGACCCGCAAGAGCCTGACCGACGACGACCAGCGTCGCCTGGTCGACGAGGCCCTGGGCGAGCTGGACTTCGAGCGGCTGGCCGGAGAGGCACGCAGGAACTAGCCATGGAGGAGATCGCCGAGGTCTATGCCCGCTCGCTCT
>DASZCY010000304.1:0-8339 GCA_035942615.1 Solirubrobacteraceae bacterium
GCCGCGCCCTCCTCACGCGCGGCGCGCAGGGCCTTGGCGGCCTCGGCGCGAGCGCGGTCGATGTCCGCCTTCGCGGCGGCGCGCAGGCGTCGCTCGCGCGTGCCGGCCTCCTCCAGGGCGGAGTCGCTCTGGGCTCTCAGGGTGCTCAGCGACTCCTCGTGCTCGCGCAGCGCCTGCTCGGCCTGCGCCCGTGCGGCCTGGGTGTCGGCGACCGCGGACGCGACGGCCTCCTCCCGCCGGGCGACCTCCGCGCGGAGCGTCTCGAGCTCGGTGGCCAGCGCGGCGAGCGCCTGCTCGTGCTCGCGGCGCGTCTTGGCCAGCTCCGCGCGCGCGGCGGTGAGTTGCTCGTTCGTCGCCTGGTCGGCCTCCTTGCGGGCGTCGGCGGCGCGCTCGGCGCGGCGCCGGCTCTCGGCAGCCTCCGCCTGGGCGGCCTCGACTTCCTGGGTGCGCTGGGTGAGCGCCGCCTGCAGCGCGGCGATGCGCTGCCCGGCGCCGGCACGGCTCTCGGCTCGGGCGCGCGCGAGCTCCTCGCGGGCCCGCTCTCCGGCGGCCTCCGCGGCCGAGCGGGCCTCGGCGCGGACATGCTCGAGCTGCCCCGTGGCGGCCTGGACCTGCGTGCGGGCCTCGTCGCGGGTGGTCGCGAGCTCGGAGGTCGCTTGCTCGCGCACCGCCGCGACCTCGACGCGGGCCTTCTCGCGGACCTGCTCGAGCTCCTGCGCTGCGCTCTCCTGCGCGGCCTCCACGTGGGCGCGGGCCTCGGCCTGAGCCTGCTCGAGCTCGGCCCGAGCGCGTGCCTGGGCCGCCTGGGCCTCATCGCGGGTGCGGATGAGCTCCGATCGCACCGCGCCCTCACGCTGCTCGGCGGCGCGGCGGGCCTCCTCCACCGCCTCATGTGCGCTCCGCTCGGCCTGCTCGGCGACCTGGCGCGCCTGTGCGATCTGCGCCTCGGCGTCGCGGGTGGCGGCATCGATGACGGCCCGCCCCTCTTCGCGCACGCGCTCGATCTCCTCCGCGGCGACGCGTTCGGCCGTCTCGGCGGCGACTCGCCCCTCCTCGCGCACGCGCCCAAGCTCGGCCTGGGCCTTGCGCGCGGCCGCTTCGGCGGTCTCGCGCGCCTGTTCGCGCACGCGCTCGAGCTCGGCGCGCGCCGCGCGCGCCGCGCTCTCGGCCGTCTCGCGCGCCTGCGCCTCGCGCGTTGCCACCTCCGCGGTCGTCCGCGCTTTGTGGAGGGCAGCGTCCTTCTCCGCCTGCTCGCGTTCGAGTCGCGACCGGGCCTCCCGCGCCGCCGCCTGGGCGGCCTCCAGCGCGTGAGCGGCCTGTGCCGCCTCAGCCTCCAGCTCGCGCTCGCGCTCCTGTGCGGCGCGGGCGGACTCCTCGACGGTCCGGGTGGCGCGTTCCTCGGCCGCCGCGGCGCGGCGGTCGGCCGCCTCGGTGGCCTGCGTGCGGACCTCCTCGGCCTGCTCGGTGACCTCGCCCAGACGCTGCTGGGCGGTGCGCGCCTCGGCGCGGGCGCGTTCGAGGTCGGCCTCGCGCTCGCCGGCCAACCGCTCTGCGGCGGCGGCCAGCGCGGCCGCCTGCTCTGCGGCCGCCTCGCGGCGGCGCGCCGTGGTCTGCGCCTCGGTCAGGCGCGCCTCGAGGCCCTCCTGGCGTTGAGCTGACGCGTCGGCCTGCTGGCGGGCGGCGCGCTCGGCGCGCAGGCGCTCCTCGAGCTCCCCGCGCGCTCGAGCGACCTCGTCGCCGGCGGCCCGCGCCGCCTCGACGGCCTGCGCGCGGGCGGCGTCCAGCTCATCGAGCCGCGCTTGCAGCGCCTGGGCGTCGCGCTCGCTGCCCTCCACGCGCGCCGCCGCCTCGAGATCGGCCACCTCGGCTTGACGGGCGGCCTCCGCTGCGGCCTCCTCGGCGGCGATCCGGGCAGCCGCCTCGGCGTCGAGGCGCTGCTCGAGGGTGCGCATGGCGGCACGGCGCTCGCCGGCCAGCCGTTCGGCCTCCTCGCGACGGCGGCGCTCCTCGGCGACCGCGGTGGCGCTCTGCTGGGCCTGGCGCTCGGCCTCCTCGCGACGGCGTCGCTCCTGGGCGACCGCCTCGGCGCGGCGACGCGCCTGCTCCTCGGCCGCGGTGCGCGCGCCGCGCTCGGCGCGCAGCGCCTGGCGGCGCTCCTCGGCAAGGCGCTCGGCCTCGTCGCGGCGCCGGCGCTCGTCTCGCTCTGCCCGCTCCGGGCGCGGCGGACGCAGGGGTTCGACGCTCCACCGCCCGTCCCCCGGCGCTCGCAGCCGTCCCTCGCCCGGCATCGGGAGATCGACCAGCGCGCCACCGCTCTGCAGGGCGAAGGCCACGCGCCCGCCAGCCAGGAGCGCACGGGGCGCGGAGTAGGCGGCGCGCCACGCCACGGAGTCGGGGCCAATGTCGGGCGCCGGGTCGTCCGGTCCGGGGATGGGACGCAGCCGGTGGGTGCGCTGGCCGTCGTCGACCAGCAGCTGCGGGGCCTCGAGGGACCCGGGCTCTGGCGCGCTCCAGCGCCCGGCCAGGCGCAGCAGCACCGTCTCCGGACTGGCGGAGACAAGCTCAAAGCGCTCGCTCTCGAAGTGGGGCCGCGGGCTCACGCGCATCAATGAAGGCGCCGGAGACGGGGCAGGGCGCGATTGTAGATCGCCCGGCGACCTGTCGGAGCCGTCCGTCGCAAGGTCAGGGAAGCAGGTCGGCCACCGCCTCGAGCGCGGCGGCCAGGACCTCCGCGGGCGCGGAGCGCGCGTCGAGCCGGCGGATGCGCCCGGGCTCGGCCTTGGCAAGCGCGGCGTAGCCCTCGGCCACCGCGGCGAAGAACGGCTCGGCCTCGAGCTCGAGGCGGTCGGGCGCCGCACCGCGCCTGCTCTGGCGCGCGCGGCCGGTGGCCAGCTCGACCTCCAGCAGCAGCGTACGGTCGGGCTTCAGCCCGCCGGTGGCAAAGGCGTTGAGCGAGCGAACGTCCTCCACGCCCAGCCCCCGGGCTGCGCCCTGGTAGGCCAGGGAGGAGTCCACAAAGCGGTCGAGCACCACCCACGCCCCACCGGCCAGCAGCGGCTCGAGCCGCTCGGCGACCAGCTGGGCGCGGGCGGCGGCGTAGAGCAGCGCCTCGGTGCGCGCGTCGCAGCGTAGGGCGGGGTCGACCACCAGCGCGCGGATCGCCTCGGCCAGGACCACCCCGCCCGGCTCGCGCAGAGCCTCCACCCGCGCCACGCCCCGTGCGCGCAGCGCCTCCTGCAGACCTGCGGCCAGCGTCGTCTTGCCCGCGCCGTCGACTCCTTCGACCGTGATGAGCCGCCCGCGCGCCGCCATGGGGCCGCGAGGCTACCGTTCCCCCCGCCATGCTCCCCGGCACCGAGGACCACCCCCACGCGCGCGCCGTGCTCACCGCCGCGCTGCCCCCGCGAGGCCGTGCGAGCCACGCCTACATCTTCCACGGCCCCGCCGGCAGCGGCAAGGCCGGGACCGCACGGGCCTTTGCCACCGCGCTGCTGGGGGAGGGCGCGGCCGATGGCGGGTCGGTGGCCCGGCGCGTGCAGAGCGGTGCGCATCCCGATCTGACCTGGGTGGCGCCCGCCAGCGCCGCGGGCATCCTCGTCGGCGACGTGGACGAGCCCGTGGTGGCGGCGGCGGCGCGCACGCCGTTCGAGGCCCGCCGCCGGGTCTTCGTGCTCGAGGACGCCGACGAGCTCAACGACCAGGCCGCCAACCGCATGCTCAAGACCCTGGAGGAGCCCGCCCCCTTCGCGCACCTCATCCTGCTCACCACCCGTCCCGGAGACGTGCTGCCCACCATCGCCTCGCGCTGTCAGCACGTGCGCTTCGACGCCCCGCTGCCCGAGACGGTCGCCGCCCGCCTGGAGGGCCACGGCGTCACCGGCGTCACGGCGCTGGCCTGCGCGCGCCTGGGTTTGGGCGACGCCCGCCGCGCTCTGGCCCTGGCCGTCGGCGAGGGCCCCGAGCTGCGCGCCCACGCCGAGCGCTACGCCCGCGCCGCGTTGCACGCTCGCCTCGAGGAGGGACCGTGGAATGCGCTGATCGAGTATGCCCGCGCCCAGGCCGAGCGGGCCGAGGCCCAGGCCGAGGCGGCGGCCGCTGCCGACCTCGACCTCGTGCCCCGCCGCGAGCGCCGGCGGGTGGAGCGCGAGGCCGCCGAGCGCGCTCGGCGCGCCGCCCGCCGCGCGCGCAACGCGGCGCTGGACCAGGCCCTGCAGCTGGTCGGCCTGTGGCTGCGAGACGTGGCCTGCGCCGCCCACGGTGCACCCGAGCTGGCCCATCACGTCGACCGCGGCGAGCAGCTCGGCGCCGATGCCGCCGGGGGCGACCCGTATGCCCTGCGCGCCGCAGTGGCCCTCGTGGACGAGACCCGCGCCGCGCTGCGCCTGTACGTCAACGAGGAGCTCGCTCTGGAGGCGCTGGCCTACCGCCTGGTCCGCGGACTGGGCGGCTGAGCGTTCCCCCCGGCTGCCCGTGCCCGCCCCGCGCACCGCCACGGTCCTCCTCGCCGTCCTCGTGGGTGGCGCGACGACCGCCTGCGGCGACGCGCCCACGCGGCAGGAGTACGCCGCGCAGGCCGACCGGGTGTGCCGCGCGGCCGAGCGGGCGCTTGAACGCATCGAGGACCGCCCCGCCGACACACCGCAGGCGCGCGGCGAGCTCATCGCCGCCACCCAGCGCTCGCTGGGCGAGGTGGTGGAGCGTCTGCGCGAGCTCGAGCGCCCCGAGGGCGAGGCCGGGCGCCTGGCACAGGCCTACGTGGCACAGCTCGACCAGCGCGCCGACGAGGTCGCCCCGTTGCTCGAGCGCCTGCGCACAGCGCTGGCCGACGACGACGTCGAGGCCGTGCGCCGTGCCGCCCGCGCGCTTGAGGCCTTTGAGGGCGCCGAGCGCGCCGACGAGCTCGCCCGCCGCCTCGGGGCGCGGACGTGCGCGGGCTGAGGCCGCCGGCCCCGCCTCCCTGGCGCGCCGTTGGCAGCGAACCGCCGGTGCGGCGTGGTGGCGTGGTCCTCGGCCGAACAGCCTTTGATCCGGCGGGCCGCCGCTACGATGGGCGCCCCGCCGACGTAGCTCAGCTGGTAGAGCACTTCACTCGTAATGAAGGGGTCGGGGGTTCGAGTCCCCCCGTCGGCTCTCGAGAAGGCCCGCCAGAGCGAGCAGAGCTCGGAATCTCGCCCCACCGGGCCGCCACGCCCGGCGCGTGCCCGTCCTCAATCGACTGGGCGACCTCGAGGCCCTGCGCGCCCAGCTCTGCGGGCTTGGCCGCGAGCACGCGCTCGCGCTCGGCACCCCCTGGGTGACGATTCGACCTATCGGCGCCGCGGAGGACCGCCGGCCGCGTCGCGGACGAACCGATGATCGCGATGTACGCTGGGCCCATGCCTCTCCCCCGAGCCCTTCTGGCCCTCCTCACCGTTCCCGCCTTCGTCCTGGCCGCCTGCGGAGGCCCGGCGCCCACCCGCGAGGAGTTCGCCGCGGAGGCCAATCGCGTCTGCACCGAGGCGCAGCAGGAGGTGGAGCAGCAGGCCCGAGAGAACCCCAACCAGCCGCCTGAGCAGGCGCTCGACCAGGCCAGCGACCAGCTGCGGGGCATCATCGACGATCTGCGCGGCCTCGAGCGTCCCGAGGGGGAGCCCGGAGAGATGGCCGAGCGATACGTGGACGGGCTCGAGCAACAGCTCGATCGCGGCCTGCCCGTGCTCGAGCGCTTTCAGAAGGCGCTGGAGTCCCGGGATCGGCAGGCCATCCAGAGGGCCGCGCGCGAGGCGCAGGCCCTTCAGGGTCAGGGCGCCGAATTGCGCAGCCTGGCCAACCGGCTGGGCCTCAACAAGTGCCAGCAGTAGTCCCGGCGCGACGAGACGTGCGCACGCGCTAGTCGGCCGCCGGGTCGATCTCCTCCTCGGGGTCGGATCGCGGCTCAGCTTCGGACAGCGCCGGCCGGCGCGGCAATCGTGCCTCGAGTGCGTCGAGGCGCGTGCGTAGCGGCACAGCGGTCGGGCCCACCACGCCGCGCTCCGCTGCGTTCAGCGCCGCCCAGCGCGCGCGCACGTCGGCCAGTCCGGCGGCCGCGGCCTCGGCGCGCTCGCGGGCGGCTCCGGCGGCATCCTCGGCCAGCGCCTCCTCCGCCGCGGTCAGCTCGAGCGAGACGGTCGCCAGGGCCTTGAGGTGGGCGTCCACGATCTCCCAAGGCTAAGGGTCCGGCCGGTCGCCAAAGGCCGCGGCAGCAGGAACCGCGCCGCTGGCGGCGAACGCTGGAGGAACGCGGCGATCCCTCGACAGTCGCTGCCGCTGGGTGATGAACCGATCGCAGACCACACGTCCTTGACAAGTGCTGTTTCATAATGCGCGAACGCCGAGTCTGTCGTCGCCTTGCGGCGGCGGAGCGGGGGATCCGAAGTGACTATCCAGGTCACAGGGGCGAGTCGTCGCCAGAGTGCGACGTAGCGCGTGTCTTTGCGTGCGAGCCCGTCAGCTAACCCCGTAGGCCGACCAAAGACGACCCCCCGCGCCTAGGAGATCCGTGTTCGCATCCCATTTGGCTTCGCCGGCTGAGCAGCCGGAGCGTGACCTCGCCTGTGCCGACCTCTGGGAGCGCTCCCTGGAACGCTCGCGCCGCCGCCGTGACGTGGCCGCGCTGCACCGCAAGCACGCCCCGCGCCGCAAGGGCATGTCGCTGGCCATGAGCGCCGCGCTGCTGGCTTCGCCAATGGTCCCGATGGCGTCCGCGGCCGGCGGCGGCAACGGCGGGGCACCGACCGAGGAGACCGGCTCGGCCGACGCGGAGGGCGCGCTGGCCGGGGACGCGATTCTGCGCAAGGGAGACACCGGCGCGGCGGTGGCCGCGGTGCAGCGAAAGCTGACCGTCGACGACGACGGCATCTTCGGTCCGATCACGGAGGGTGCGGTCGAGGGCTTCCAAGGGCGGACGGGGCTTCCCGTAACGGGCGAGGTCGATGCGCGCACGTGGACCGCGCTGTTCCGCGCCGCGGTGAACTTCGTGCCCGAAAGCTCGCCCGCCGCCCAGGCCATCCAGGCTTCGGCGCCCGCCGAGCCCGCCGCTGAGGAGGGCAGCGCCACCCCCGTGGACACGCAGGAGGGCGACAGCGCCCCCGTGGACACGCAGGGCGAGGGCAGCGGTGCCCCCGTGGTCACGCAGGAGGGCGACAGTACCCCCGTCGTGAACGACAGCGCCCCGAGCGTCCGCGCGGCGAGCGCCCAACCGGAGTCCGACGCCGGCGGCGATCGCACCGCCGCGTCCGGTGGCGAGAGGAGCGAGGGCGACGCCGAGCGCGGCGACTCCAGCCGGGGAAGCTCCGGCGCGGGCTCGTCGGACGACGACAGCGAGCGCGACGATTCGCAGGAGGGTGACTCGCGTCCGGCGGCGGGCGTGAACGGCGAGAGCAATGGGGACCGGGGCAGCGCGGCGTCCGAGCGCAGGCCCCAAGACCGCGCCGAGAAGCCAAGCCGCGTCACCGCGGAGCTCGACCTCCCGACGCCGGTCCTCCCCGGCGGCGGCGACTGCGCCACCGGCAAGCTGGCCACACCCACCCGGGGCGTACGCACCAGCGGCTTCGGGGACGGGCGCAACCACGCCGGCATCGACATCGGTGCGCCAATGGGCACCGCGGTGAACGCCGCCCTCTGTGGCACGGTGACCCAGGCGGGCGCCCAGGGCGCCTACGGCAACATCGTGTGCATCCGCCACACCGCCTCGTTCTCGACCTGCTACGCGCACCTGTCGAGCATCAACACGCGGCAGGGCGCCTACGTCAAGGTCGGCCAGCTCATCGGCCGCGTCGGCTCCACGGGTCGCTCCACCGGCCCCCACCTCCATTTCGAGACGCGCGTCAACGGCCGCGGCGAGGATCCCGATCAGTACCTGAAGGGGGGCAAGCGGGTGCCGGGCGGTGGCTCGCAGGCCCGGGCAGCGTCGTCGAGTGACTCGCAGCGCGCGAGCTCCAGCTCGCGTCAGGAGTCGGGCTCGACCCAGTCCGCCAGCTCCTCCGGCAGCCAGTACGCGGCCGCCGGGAGCCAGCAGAGCTCCGGCACGGGCTCCGCGCAGCAGTACGCCACCGGCGGTGGCGCGCCCGCGGACGGGACGTCGCAGCCCGAGCAGCAGGCGGTTCCGGCCGACCAGCAGCCGGCCGCGCCCCCCGAGCAGCAGCCGGCTCCCGCCGAGCAGCAGCCGGCGCCGCCCGCCGAGCAGCAGGCGGCTCCGGCCGACCAGCAGCCGGCCGCGCCCGCCGAGCAGCAGCCGGAGCCCTCGTCGGAGGCCACGGTGACCACGGAGGTCGACACACCCGAGCAGGAGGCGGCTGCGGCCCCGGCGGCGCCCGCCGAAG
>DASZCY010000305.1:0-2328 GCA_035942615.1 Solirubrobacteraceae bacterium
CGCCTGCTCCGGCTCAGGCGGCGGCGCCGGCTCCGGCTCCGGCGGCTGCGCCGGCTCCGGCGGCTGCGCCTGCTCCGGCGGTGGCTCCGGCTCCGGCTCCGGCGGCGGCGCCTGCTCCGGCTCCGGCGGCACGGCGTGCTCCGGCGCGGAGGTCCGCTCCGGCGTCTTCTCGGGGTGAGGCCACCCGTCCCGCCTCGACTGAGGGCTCCCGTCCGGTCTCCTCGGGCACGCCTTCTCGCTCGAGCGTCCAGTCGGGTCGAGCCGATGCTGGCAGCGGTTCGCGTCTGGCCTCCCGCCAGTTCGCCGCCCGCGTCAGCGGGGCCACCGAGGGCGTGACGCGCAGCGGTGGGCAGACGGTGTTCACCAGCTCGGTAGCGAAGGACTCGACGGTGGCCAGGCCGCAGGCCGCTGGGCGCTCGGTCTCGCCCGCGACGCGCAGCGCCACGGGCGATGTGTGGAGCGGCTATGCCGCCCGGGGTTCGGCGTCGCTGGCCACGGCCGATGTCGCGGCCGCGCCGCAGAGTGGCGGTCTGGGCTCGCAGGCGATCAGCATGGCTGTCCTGGGTCTGGGGCTCGCGGGCCTGGTCGGTGGCGTCCTGGTCGCGGCGGTGCGTCGCCAGCGGGTGCTGGTGCGCCGCAGCAGCAGCGCAAGGAACGAGCACTGATCGGAGTTTCGGGAAAGGCTCGGCGCGCCCCCGAGGGGGCCGCCGAGTCCCCCGCCAGAGTCACCTTCGGGCACGGGCCCCGACCGCCACAGGCGGCGGGGCCCGTGACTTTGGGGGCCGGGGGCGAACGCGCGGTCGACCGAGCCGAAGCGCTGTGCACCTCTAAGAAGCTGTCTCAGAACCTGTCGCGTAGTGTCCGCTCGCGGTGGCGCGGACGTGGCTGCAGGTTCGAGTTGACCTACTCGGGGGTCTTGGGGCGCGGTTGATGCCGTCGCCGGGTCGGATCTTCATTGTCGGGCCGGCGCACACGTTCTCGGCGCTGGCGGATGCGATCAACGCCGCGTTTGCGCGCTGGGATCTGTCGCATCTGCACGAGTTTGAGCTCGCCGGCGGGCGGCGGATCGGGTTCGTCGATCCGGATCCATTTGAAGACGATGACGTCGTCGAGGATCAGGCTGGCGTGAAGGTCGCTTCCGCGGTCATGCCCGGCGACGAGTTCGGGTTCGTCTTTGATTTCGGCGACCGCTGGGAGCACCGCTGCCGCGTGCTGGGTCAGAAGGCCGACCCGCGCCAGGAGTGGGGCTCGGGGGCGCTGCCTCGCCAGCCGGTGGCAATCTGGGGCTGGGGGTTGATCCCCGATCAGTACGGCCGTGAGTCCGCGGCCGAGCTTGACCTCGAGCCGTGAGGACAGGGCGCGCCGAGGTGGCGTTGGCAGACCACGGCGCAGCCCAGCAGCATGAACGCCAGGTGCAGCTGGTCGTCGCGTTCGTAGCGGGTGCGCAGCCGGCGCAGGTTGTGCAGGTGCGCGAACGTCCGCTCGACGACCCAGCGATCACGCCCCAGCCCTGAGCCGTGATCGCTGCCGCGCCGCGCGATCACGGGCTGGACGCCGCGCTTGCGCAGCTCGCGGCGGTACTTGTCGTGGTCATAGCCGCGGTCGGCGAGCACGCGCTCGGCGCGCTGGCGCGGCCGGCCGACCTTCCCACGCACCGGACCGACACCATCGATGAGCGGCAGTAGCTGCGTGACGTCGTTGCGGTGCCCGCCGGTCAGGCTGATCGCCAGCGGGACGCCGCTGGAATCAGTCAGCAGATGATGCTTGGAGCCCGTGCGGGCACGGTCAACCGGCGAGGGCCCGGTCAAGGCCCCCTTGAAGAGCACGAATATGACTGCCGTCGACCACGGCCGTCGACCAGTCGATCAGCCCAGCCACGTTCAGGCGCCGCAGCAACTCGCGATGCAGCGCGGCGAACACGCCCGCGGCCTGCCACTCCTTCAGCCGGCGATGCGCGGTCGCCGGCGAGCAGCCCAGTTCGCGCGGAAGGTGCTGCGACGCGATCCCCGTGAACAACACGAAGACGATCGCCCCAAAGCACACCCGGTCATCCACGCGCGGGCGCCCACCACGCGGATCACGCTGGTGCATCGGGACCAAGGGCGCGACGACCTCCCACAGCTCGTCGCGGACCTGCCACAGCGAAGCTGCCACGCCACCTCCTCAACCAGGGTTTATGTCTACCCCGACAAGATTCGCCGTCGCGCGCTCAAGCCCTCTCAACCGAGGTATTGAGACAGCTTCTAAGGGGACGAAACTCATCGCTCCGTGAGCCCTCAGCGCGGGACGGGCGGACCGCCGGGGTCCAGATCGCGGCCCGTGGGGAGC
>DASZCY010000306.1:0-1933 GCA_035942615.1 Solirubrobacteraceae bacterium
CGTCCCTCGTTGGAGGGCACCACGCCGTCGGCGATCAGGAAGGTCATGCCGCGC
The DNA here is from genome assembly GCA_035942615.1 of Solirubrobacteraceae bacterium. GTDB lineage: Bacteria > Actinomycetota > Thermoleophilia > Solirubrobacterales > Solirubrobacteraceae > Siliceabacter. The sequence continues at coordinate 55 of DASZCY010000306.1, forward strand.
GTGTGGTCGGCGAGGATGCGCAGGCCGCGGTCGGTCGCCGCGCCGGCGCCGTAGCGCGCGCCGCCCAACTCCTCGCCCAGCGCGATAAGCGGGGCGAACTGATCGGTCTCGAACACCGAGGGCTTGTCCTGCAGGATCGCCGCCAGGCGGTTGAGGCCAAGCCCCGTGTCGATGTTGTTGGTGGGAAGTGGCGTGAGCGCTCCGGGCGGGTCCTGGTCGTACTGCATGAAGACGAGGTTCCAGTACTCCAGGAAGCGATCGTTGTCGCCGCCGGGGAGGTCGTCGGGCGCGCCGAAATCCAGGCCCCGGTCGAGGTAGAGCTCGGACGAGGGGCCGCATGGCCCGGTGTCGCCCGCCTGCCAGAAGTTCTCGCTGCGGGGAAGGAGGACGATGCGCTCGCGCGGGAAACCGATCGACAGCCACGCCTCGATCGCCTCCTCGTCGGGGCCGAGGCCCAGCTCGTCGTCGCCCTCGAACACGGTGACCCACACCCTGTCCGGATCGAAGCCAAAGCCCTGGGTGGACAGCTCCCAGGCGAGCTCCACCGCCCCCTGCTTGAAGTAGTCGCCGACCGAGAAGTTGCCCAGCATCTCGAAGAAGGTGAGGTGGCGGGCGGTGATGCCGATGTTGTCGATGTCGACCGTGCGAAAGCACTTCTGGCACGAGGTCAGTCGCGGGGCCGGGGGGCGCTCGCGCCCCTGGAAGTAGGGCTTGAGCGGCTGCATCCCCGCGGTGGTCAGCAGCACCGAAGGATCGGAGGCGCCGGGCACGAGCGAGCCGGAGGACAGCCTGCGGTGGTCGCGCTCCTCGAAGAAGCGCAGATAGGTCTCGCGTATCTCGTCGGAGGTCATCGGGCTGCCGCGATTGTCGCGCATCCCACGACGTCGTCCCCGGCCAGCAGGACAGCGGTCTGCCCGGGCGCCGCTCCGTCGACGGGCTGCTCCAGGCGCAGCTCGTGGCCGTGCAGCGTGCAGGCCACCGCGGGGGAGCGGTAGCGCAGCTTCACCGCGTCGGGCGCGGGGTCGGTGGCGTGCAGGCGCAGGTCGCGCACGCGCACGCGGGTGGTGGCCAGCTCCTCGCGGCGACCCACGGTGACCGTGTTTGCCTGCGCGTCGGTGGCCAGCACGTAGAGGGGCTCGGGCGCGGCCAGGCCCAGGCCACGACGCTGGCCCACGGTGTAGGCGCTGAGGCCTCGGTGTCGCCCCAGGCGCCGCCCGGCGCGGTCGAGGATGTCCCCGGGGCGCTCGCGCAGGGCGCCGTGGCGAGCCAAGAAGGCGGCCCGCCCCGTACCGGCCAAGAAGCACAGGTCCTGGGAGTCGGGCTTGCGCGCGACCGGAAGCCCGGCCTCCTCGGCCACCGCGCGGACCTGGGGCTTGCTCAGCTCGCCCAGGGGGAAGCGCATGCGCGCAAGCGAGGCGGGCGCGAGCGCGGCGAGCATGTAGGCCTGGTCCTTGGCCGGGTCGGCGGCCAGGCGCAGCAGCCCCTCGGGGGTCGTGCGCGCGTAGTGACCGGTGGCCAGGGTGCGGGCGCCGAGGCGGTCGGCGAAGTCGAGCATGGCGTCCAGGCGCACGTGGCCGTTGCAGCGCACGCACGGGTTGGGGGTCAGCCCCGCGGCGTGATCGGCCAGGTAGGGCTCCACGACCCCGGCGCGGAACTCCTCGCGCAGGTCCAGCGTGAAGTGGGCCAGCCCGAGGCGGTGGGCGAGCGCGCGCGCCGAGCGCACCGCGTCGGCCGAGCAGCACGAGCGCTCGGCGTCGTTGGCGGGATCGCGCCACAGCTCGAGGGTGACGGCCGCCACGTCGGCCGGGTGCGGGCTGGCGGGCGCGGCGCCGGGCGCGCGACCGGCGCACAGCAGCGCGGCGACGGCGCTGTCCACGCC
>DASZCY010000307.1:0-3888 GCA_035942615.1 Solirubrobacteraceae bacterium
CGAGATCCTCTGGGAGGCGCGCCTGTCGCCCTTCAAGCGCGGTGACGACCTCAGCGAGGAGGAGGCGCCAGCGCTGCGCAGCGCCATCGTCACCGTGCTCGACGGAGCGCTCGAGCATTATGAGCGGGTGGTCACCCTGCCCATTCCCGACAAGCTCCCGCTGCCTCTGCAGGTCCACCGCCGCCACGGCGAGCCCTGCCCCCGCTGTGGCGCCACCATCGAGGCGGTCCACTACGAGGACTACGTGATGTGCTACTGCCCCGCCGAGCAGACGGGCGGCAAGGTGCTCAAGGACCGTCGCCTGTCGCGCTTGCTCAAGTAGCGGACGGGCGGGAGGAAGGCGGTCCCCGCATCGCCCGGCGACCTTATCCTGCCTGTCATGGCGTTGACCGCTCGGGCGCTGGTCGACCCGCCTTCGGGCGTGCGCCGCGCCGCCGAGGAGGACCATGCGCGCCTTGCGCAGATCCTCGCGCGCGCGTTCCTCGACGACCCGGTCACCGCCTACTTCTATCCCTCCTCGCGGGCGCGCTACCGCCACGCCCGGCGCTTCTTCCGCGCGCGCCTGGCCACCCTGGGCCGCCAGGAGCAGGTGTGGACCACCCGCGAGCTGGACGGTGCCGCCCTGTGGGCACTGCCGGGGCGGTGGCGGGAGAGCCCGAGCGACTCTCTGCGCCTGCTGCCCAGCGCGCCCGGCCTGCTGCCCCACCTCATGCGTGCGCTGAAGGCCGTGCAGCTCATCGAAGAACGCCACCCGCCTGAGCGCCACTTCTATCTCTCGGTGCTGGGCACCGACCCCGCCGAGCAGGGACGTGGGATCGGCTCCGCGCTGCTGCGCCCCGTTCTCGACCTGTGCGACGACGAGCGCGTGGGGGCTTACCTGGAGTCCTCCAAGGAGCGCAACGTCGACCTCTACGTCCGCCACGGCTTCCGGGTGCGCGAGCGCATCCGCCTGCCCGACGGCCCGCTCCTGTGGCTCATGTGGCGCGACCCGAGCTAGCGATGCCCATGCAGCTCGCGTCCGTCGCCTCGAGCATCGAGGGGTTCTTCGAGGCGGTCGGATCCTTCTTCGAGAGCGTGGGTGCGCTCAACGTGGCGCCACTCGCTCTGGGGGCCCTGATCTTCGTGGCCTACCTGTCGCTGCGCGCACGAGCCTTCTTCCACGCCCTGCGCGCCGCCTACCCGGCCGAGCGCTTCCGCTTCCGGCGCATCTGGGGGGCCTACATCGCCGCCTACGGGATCAACAACGTGATCCCCGCGCGGGGCGGCGACATCGTGAAGCTCTACCTCGTCAAGACGTCGATCCCTAACTCGCACTACCCGGCGGTGGGGGCGGCCTTCTTCGTCGAGGCGGTCTTCGACGCGGTGATGGCGGTCTTCATCCTCACCTTCGCCTTCACCCAGGGCGTCTTTCCCAAGCCGCCGGACTTCGCCCGCCTCGACGCCTTTGACCTCAGCTTCTTCGCCTCCAACCCGCGGCTGACGCTCTTTCTGCTCACCGCGCTGGTCGTCGGCTTCCTCGTGCTCTTCGCCGTGCTCAGCGCGCGCGTGAAGGCCTTCTGGGCGCGGGTGCGCCAGGGCGTGGTGATCCTCAAGGACCGCCGGCGCTACCTGCGCGAGGTCTTTGCCTGGCAGCTGGCCGGGTGGGTCCTGCGCTTCGCCGCGATGTGGTTGTTCCTGGAGGCCTTCAACATCGGCGGCTCGGTGCACAACGTGCTGCTGGTGCTGGGCACCTACGCGGTGGCCGCCGTGGTTCCCTTCACGCCCAGCGGAGCGGGGGTGCAGCAGGCACTCATCCTCACCGTCTTCGCCGGGACCGCGACGGGCGCGGCGGTGACCGCCTACTCGGTGGGCCTGGCCATCACGATCGGGGCGACCACCCTGGCGGTCGGCTTCCTTGCGCTGGTGTTCATCTTCAACATCCGCTCCTTCAAGGAGGCGGTGCGCAAGGGACGCGCCGACCGCGAGCGGACCGAGGCGACCGGGCAGCCGGTGTGAGGGCTCAGGCCCATCTCAGGGACAGGATCGACATCCATGTCGATCCTTGAGGGAGGGCCGCTTCGCCGTTCCGCCGGCGAGTCCCGGCCAGATCGCTTCATGATCCGCCCGGGACGGGCGGCCCACGGAGCTACGTGCTAGGAGAGGCCCTCGCGGGCCTCGCGCACCAGCGCGACCGCCTCGGGAAAGACGGTGGCCATCACCGAGCGGATCTGCTCGGCCTGGGCCTGGGCGTCGCCCTGGAGGTTGACCCGCTGGATGGCAGCGACGGTGAGGTCGGCGGCCAGGCGGATGGCGTTGTCGGCCCAGGCCAGGCTCTGCTGGCCCTGCATCGACTCCAGGAACTCCTGGAGCTGCCGGCGCATCTCCTCGGGGTCGCCGAACGGGAAGTTGAAGCCACCGCCTTCCATCCCCCGACCATAGCGCGCGGCGGCCACGCGCCGGGGCGCGCGGCGCCCGGGTCGGCGCACCCGGTCCGGGGTAGCGCGCCGGGCATGGACGAGCTTCGCGGGCGCACCGTGCTGATCACCGGCGCCAGCAGCGGCGTGGGCCTCGCCGCTGCAAGCGCCTTTGCCCGCGCGGGCTGCGACGTGGCCGTGCTGGCCCGCGGCGAGGAGGGCCTGGCCGAGGCGGCGCGGCGGGTGCGCGCGCACGCCCGCCGCGCGCTGGTGGTGCCCGCCGACGTCACCGACCGCGCGGCGGTGCAGGAGGCGGTCGACCGCGTCGAGGCCGACTGGGGAGGCCTCGACGTGCTCGTGGTCAACGCGGCGGCCACCATCTTCGGCCCGTTCACCACCGTGGACCCCGACGACTTCGACCGGGTCATCGCCGCCAGCTTCACGGGCGCGGTCAACACGGTGCGCGCCGCGCTGCCCGCGCTGGAGCGCTCCGGCGGCACGATCGTGGCGACCGGCTCGCTGATGAGCAAGGTCCCGCTGCCCACCTTCTCCTCCTACGCGGCGGCCAAGCATGCGCTGCGCGGCTTTCTGGGCACCCTGCGCATCGAGCTGCGCGCCCAGCGCAGCCCGGTGACGGTCTCCATGCTGCACCCGGGCGCCATCGACACCCCGGTGTGGGAGCAGACCGCCAGCTCGGTGGGCACGCTCCCCCGCCGGCCGCCCGAGGGCTACACCGCCGACACCATCGCCGCGGGACTGGTGGGCCTGGCGGTCAACCCGCACGCCGAGATCACCGTGGGCGCCGAGGCGCAGGCCATCGAGGCGCTGTTCCATTACGCACGCCCGCTGGGTGACCTGGTGCTCACCGCCCTCCATCACTACTACGCGAGCGGCGCACGGCCCATCGGCGACCGCAGCGCGCTGGTGCACTCCGTCGGGCGGGGGATCGTCGACAACGGGCTGCTGGGCCGCCGCAGCCTCACCCTGCCGCTGCGTGCCGCGACCTGGCCGCTGCGCCGAGCGCTGGCGCTGCGGTGACCGAGGCCGGCGCGCCGCGCAGCGTCGAGGGCGCCGGCGTCGAGCTGAGCGTGCGTGGTTGGGGGCCGGCGGAGGGGCCCGCCTGCGTGCTGGTGCACGGCATGGCCTCCGACGCGCTGGCCTGGGAGCCGCTGGCCGAGCGCCTGCCGGGCCGCGTGGTGGCCTACGACCGCCGCGGCTACGGGGGCTCGGGCGCGCCCCAGCCCTACAGCGCGACGACGGTCAACGAGCAGGCCGAGGACCTGGCCGCGCTGGTGCGCGGTCTTGACGCCGCCCCCGCGCTGCGGGCGGGGAAGGGCTTCGGCGCCCTGGTGGTGCTCGACGTGCTGCGCCGCCACCGCGCGCTGGCCCGCGGCGCGGTGCTGGCCGACCCACCGCTGTACGCCTTCGTGCCCGAGGCCACCGAGGAGCTGGCCGCCCAGCGCGCCGAGCTGGAGGGGGCACTGCGCTCGGGTGG
>DASZCY010000308.1:0-10092 GCA_035942615.1 Solirubrobacteraceae bacterium
GCCGTCCATCGAGTCCCAGTCGAAGGCGATGAGGCCGGCGATCATCGCGGCAGCGCCCTCCGGCGGGTCCTCCCAGGCGTAGGCCGCATCGACCGCCCGCCGCTCGCCGACCGCCACCGTCCAGTAGGTGCCCACGCCCATGCCCGGGTCGGAGCGTCGGCGCTCGCTCGGCTCGAGCAGATCGGTGCGTACGTGCTCGCGAGGGAAGAGGTAGGTCGGCGTACGCGCCGGCGGGTGCACCAGCACCACGGCGTTGCTCTCGGCGACGGTCTGGCCGCCCAAGACGACCCGCACCCGCCGCGGCGAGGGTTCGGCGTACACCACGTGCTCGGGGGCCCGCGGGTCGAAGTTGAATCCGCCCACCGGGTGCTGGCCGAACGGACCGCTGCCCTTGGTCAAACTCATCCGCCACGCTTACCCGGGTCGCGGAGAGGACACGCCCCCCGACTCGGAGGGACCGGCTCGGACGAGCCCGGCCGGTGGCTCAAGCCCGTCCGCCGACGAAGTCCTCTGGTCGAGGCTCGCCGGCTCTGTTCCGATGGATGGACGCCTACGGCAGACGCCCGAACAGCGCAGTGACCTCGGGCGGGCAGCTGACGACGAACTGGCTCGCCGCAGCCAGAATCTCCGAAGGTGCCTTGCCCTCGTCAAAGGCGCTGGGGAACGGTGAGTCGCGGTTGATGAGATTCAGGTAGGAAGCATGGCGCGCCTCGACCGTGGCGATCTGCGCGCCGGCTTGCAGAACGTCGCCGGCATCGACATAGCGGATGGCGCCGTCGTAAGCCATCACGCCAGTGTTCTCGAGCACCTGGGCGGTCGCCAGAAAGCTGCGCACGTCGCTCAACGCTGAGGAGAAATCAAACGTGCACGGGCCAACGGCTGCGCCGCCGAGCTGGCTGCGCAGGAATTCGACGTGCACCACCTCGTGGTCGCGGATGTCACTCAGGAGCCCATACGCCTCGCTGCGGATGCGCCCGCCAAAGCCGGCGAACTGCCTGCCGCCCGTGATGTTGCCGCGGCTGAACCTCGCGCGGCTCGCGGGTACGCCGTCCGTTCCCCGTCCGCCCAGTGCCTGCGTGTAGAAGGTCGCCTCCAGGTACTCGAGCGTCAACGCATAGTTGAGCACGTCGGCGTCGGAGACATCGTCCGAGTGGCCTGCGAACGCTGCGGTCGGCGCTCCGAGCAGTGCTCCGCCGCCGACCAGCGCCGCACTACCGAGGCCGGCCTTGCGCAGAAATCCGGCACGGGTGTGAATGCCCGTTGGGGCAGTCTCGGGCTCTGAGCCCTCGAAGCGGTTCATGAGCTTGATGTCTCCCAGTCGTTTGCGCGTCGGTTGCACCTGCCTGCGGACCCGAGCCGACACTCGGGTTGCCCGTGGCTTCGGAACGCGAAAACCTCGGGCAGTCAGTTGGCGCGTAGCCATCCGGCATGCGAGCACCCCGTTTGTCCGCGGCTGCCAGGCTTCCGCCCAGCTGGCTCCGCTCTGCTTCGCGCAATGCGGCGCAGGACCGGCTGAACTGACCACCGGAGCGTTTCAGGCCCGCAACCACGTCGAGGCCGTCCGTGGGGTCGCCGCCGTCGCGCAAGGCAACGTCGTCCGCCTGAGCTCCAGGGGTGTCCGCGGGGCACCAAGTACCGTCGGCGTGGTGAGAGCCTCCTCTGGGATCGCCGGGCTGGTCGTCGTGGCGTTGGTCGGCTGTGGTGGCGACGAGCGCGACGCGGCTGAGCGGTCGGGTGCGGCGACCAAGACGGCGACCGCGTCGGCGCCGGCCCGTGTGGCGGCCGCCTCCCGGGCTCCGCGCGTCAGTGTCGTCGCGCGGGATCTCGTGGTGCCGTGGGACGTCGCGTTCCTGCCTGATCGCCGCGCACTGGTCACCGAGCGCCCCGGACGCGTCCGGCTGATCAGTGCGAAGGGGCGCCTGCAGCGCCGTGCGGTCGCGCGGGTGCCCACCACGGCGCGCGGAGAGGGGGGACTGCTGGGCATCGCCGTGGACCCCGCGTTCGCCGAGGGCCGTCGCTTCATCTACCTCTACGTCACCACGCGCCGTGGCATGCAGGTCCAGCGCTGGCGCTTCACCGGCCGCGAGCTGCGCCGCGACGCCGTCGTGCTGGGCGGAATCGCGGCCGGTGCGATCCACGACTCGGGCCGCCTGCGCTTCGGTCCGGACCGCCGCCTGTACGTAGCGACGGGCGACGCCGGGCGCGGCCAGCTGGCCCAACGCCGCGGCTCTCGCAACGGAAAGATCCTGCGCCTCAGCCCGCGGCAGTACCGCGGAAGGGGAGGCCGCCCCGAGATCTTCTCGCTGGGCCACCGCAACCCGCAGGGCCTCGACTGGCAGCCGGGCTCACGTCGCCTGTTCACCACCGATCACGGTCCCAGCGGCTTCGACGGCCCCAGCGGCGACGACGAGGTCAATGCCCCGCGTCGTGGCAGCAACCACGGGTGGCCTCGCGTGCGTGGGCGACGCCACGGCCGGTTCGCCGCGCCGGTGCGGGTCTACCGGCGGACCCTCGCCCCGTCGGGGCTTGCCTTTGTAAAGCGCAGTGGCTCGACGTGGACGGGCGACCTGATGGTCGCCGCGCTCAAGGGCCGTCAGCTGCGCCGCCTGGAGCTCGACGGCCGGCGCGTGGTGCGCGACACGCCACTGCTGGCCGGTCGCTACGGCCGGCTGCGTGCGGTGGTGGAGGCACCCGACGGGGCGCTGTGGGTGACCACCTCCAACCGCGACGGCTACGGCAGCCCGGTCAGCCGGGCGGACGACCGCATCCTGCGGATCGCCCCGCCCGCCCGCTAAGCCTCGCTTGGAACCCATCTTCTCCTCACGACCGGGCTCTCCCGCCGGAGGTTCACCCGCGCTGAGCGCCGCCGAGGTGGTCGTTCGTCCAGTCCAGGGAGACATAGGCGCCTGGGGCTCAAGCGACCGTACCCGGACACCGATGGGACAGGGGTACGAACGCCACCCTCGCCGAGGTTTGCATGCATTCTCGCCTTCTGCTCGCCGCCGCGATTTTGACCGCGAGCGTGGCCGCCACCACCGCAGCAATCGCCTCCGCCCCCGACGAGCGGCGCCACGGTCCGGCCTCACACGAGGTCTGGACGGTCGACCAGTCCGACACCCGCCCCGACGGCGGAGGGACGCTGTCCGTCTACCCCGACCGCGAACTGGCCGAGGACGGCGCCTCCGCCGAGGCCGAGCGCATCGACCTGGGAGGGCAGGCGCGCGACCTGTGCCTGGCGCGCACCGGCAGCGCCCCGGTCCGCCCGCACATGATCGTCTTCAACGGCGGCGCCGACTCGGGGGAGGGCAACAGCCACGCCGCCATCGCCTTCGTGGCCAGCGGCCACGTCCTGTTCATGGACGCGCAGACCCGGGAGCCGGTCGAGTGCATTGATGCCGGCAGCCAGGCCACGCCGTGTGGCCCACGCCCGACCAGCGCCAGGTCCTGGTCGCCAACCAGAACGGCAAGCTCTTCCAGCGCATCGCCACCGACTACGCCAACGAGCGCTTCGTGCTCCAGGACGAGGCCACGCTGGACCTGGCCAACGGCACGACGCCGAACGGGGACCTGCGCCAGAACCCGGCGCTGCGCCCCGACAACGCCCCGATCTGCCCGCGCACCGACGACTCCGGGCGAATCTCCTTCGTGACCCTGCGCGGAGGGGGTATGTTCGTGGTCGACCACACCGCCACGCCGATGCGCATCATCGCCGAGTACGACCGCGACGCCGTGCACGCCAACGGCTGCGGCGGGATCGAGGCACGCGGCAAGATGTACATCAACAGCGGCGCCGGCGCAGCGTCCACCAACCCCGGCGAGCACGACGTCTACGTCTTCGACGTGGAGCGCTTCTCGACCATCGAGCCCGGGGCGCCCAACACCCCGGCACCGCGCCTGGTCTACAGCCGCGACGACGAGACCGCGGTCGACTCCCACGGGGTCCTGCTCACCAAGGGCGAGCGCTTCCTGTGGGTCGGCGATCGCATCGCCAACGACATGACCGTCGTCGACACGCGCACCGACGAGGTCGTCGAGCGCTTCTCGCTGGCCGGCGAGGTCAGCCCCGACCCGGCGCCCGACCTGATGGACATCTCCCCGGACGGGAAGACCGTCTATGTCGCGCTGCGTGGTCCCAAACCGGGCTCGGGCGGTCACGCGGCGGTCGGCGCCACCCCCGGGCTGGCGTCATCGACGTCCGCCGGGGCGGAAAGTCGGGTGGGCTGTCCCATGTGGCCCGCCTGAGCAACATCCGGCAGGGACTCGAGTTGGCCGACCCCCACGCCGTACGTGTCCGGGTCACCGACCCGGCGGCCACAAGGCACCAGCGTGGTCAGAACGACTGAGCGACCGTCGCGCCGGCTGGGACGCGCAGCACGCTCGCTGCGCGTCCAGGTCAGCGTGGTGATCCTGCCGTCCGCCGGGGCGTGCGCCGCCGTGGCCGGGCTCCTCTCGGGCGCCGAGCTCGAGGGCGCCTACCGCGAAGGCGGGCGCGAGCAGCTGGTGGCCACGGCCCGGGCCGCGGCCACCGGCGTGGTCGACGCCGAGCTGAGCAACCCCCGGCGGCTCCAGCCCCGCCTTCGTGGGCTGGTGGACAGGGACGGGCGCGTGTACGGGGCGGCCGTGCGCGGGCCGGGCGGCTCGGTGGTCGCCGCCGCCGGCCCCATCGCCGGCGGGACGGCCGTGGCCGAGCGCGCCGCCGCCACCGGTCGCGCCGCCTACGCGGCGAGCGTCACCGAGAACGCCGACCTCGCCCGTGTGTCGGTGCCCCTGCGCCACGGTGTGCGCAACCAGGAGACCCTGGAGCTGCACGCCGACTTCGCGCCCTACGCCGCCGCAGTCGACCGGCGCAACCGCGGCGTCCTGCTGGGGCTCGGCTCGCTTCTGCTCGGGTTCACGGCGATCACCGCGCTGGTCCTCCACCGTGGCATCTTCTCGCCCGTCCAGCAGCTTCGCCTCGCCACGCGGCGCATCGCCGACGGCCGGCTCGACACGCGGCTGGGCTGGGGGCGCTGTGATGAGCTGGGCGCGCTGGCTCAGGACTTCGACGCGATGGCGGCCCGGCTGGAGGAGGACAACGGCCGCCTCGAGGCTCTCGTCCTGTGCGACCCGCTCACCGGGCTGTCCAACCACCGCCACTTCCAGGAGGAGCTCGCCACCCAGACCGCGCGGGCGCGCGATCGGCAGCGCTCGCTGGCCGTGGCGATCGTCGACATCGATCACTTCAAGAGCATGAACGACGCGCGGGGGCATCCGTTCGGCGATCAGGTCCTGGGCCGCGTTGGCCTGGCCGTCAGCCGAGCTCTGGAGGGCGCCGGCTTCGCCGCACGCCTGGGCGGCGACGAGTTCGCCCTCATCCTGCCCGACCACGACCGCGCCAGCGCCCTCGCCCGCTGCGAGGCGGTGCGCGGCGCGGTACGGGCAGCCTCACTCCCCGACTTCGAGCTGACCTGCTCGGCGGGCATCGCCTGCCTGCCCACCGACGCGCGCGACGCCGAGTCACTGGTGCAGCTCGCCGACGGGGCCCTGTACTGGGCCAAGAGCTGCGGACGCGACGGTGCGCGCTGCTACGACCCCGAGCACGTCCTGGTGGTCAGCAACGAGCAGCGCGTGGAGTTCACCGGCCTCATCGAGGCGCGCTCCAACGTGCGCGCCTCCAGCCGATCGTCGCGCTCGCCACCGGACGCGTGGTCGGCTACGAGGCGCTGGCACGCTTCCATGCCCGCCGGCGGCTGCCCCCCTCCTGGTGGTTCGAGCAGGCACACCGCTTCGGCCTGGGTCCGACGCTCGAGGCCACGGCGGTCGCGGCCGCCCTCGCGGCGCCCGACCGGCCCGCGGGGACGTTCCTTTCGCTCAACCTCAGCCCCTCGGCGATGCTCAGCGAGGAGGTGCAGGGCGTGCTCCCCGAGCGGCTGGACGGCCTGGTGATCGAGATCACCGAGAACGAGCGCATCGCCGAGCACGAGCAGCTGTGCGCGGGACTCGAGCTCCTGCGCGCCCGCGGCGCGCGGATTGCGGTCGACGACGCCGGTGGTGGCTACGCCGGGCTGCAGCAGGTGATGCGCATACGCGCGGAGATCATCAAGCTCGACCGCGCGCTCATCGAGGACGTCCACCTCGACCCCACCAAGGCGGCGCTGGTCTCCTCGCTGGTGCACTTCGCCTCGTCCACCGGCGCCGACGTGTGCGCGGAGGGCATCGAGCAGCTCGAAGAGCTGCGCGTGCTGCGCCACCTGGGCGTGACCTACGGCCAGGGCTACGCGCTGGCGCGACCCGCGCCGCCGTGGGCGGCCGTCGAGCTCGATGCGGCCGCGACCTGCCGGGTCTACGGGGCCGAGGACCTCCCCGGCATCGAAGTGGGGTCAGAGGAGGACGGCCGACCGCGTCACAGCCGGGTGGCGGAGGTCGTGCCACCGGGCCCTGTGTGAGCACCGGGGGGCCGACGACGGTGGATACCCTGGCCGCGCATGCGCGTGCCGGTCAACATCGCCGAGTACATCGGAAACACCCCGATGGTGGAGCTCACGCGCCTGGCGCCCGACGCGGGGGCGCGGCTGTTCGGCAAGCTCGAGGCCTCCAACCCGGGGGGCAGCGTCAAGGATCGCATCGGGATCGCCATGGTGGAGGCGGCCGAGCGCGAGGGGCGCATCGAGCCGGGGCGCACCACGATCGTGGAGGCCACCAGCGGCAACACCGGGATCGCGCTGGCCTTCGTGTGCGCGGCCAAGGGCTACGAGCTGGTGATCACGCTGCCTCAGGGGATGAGCCGCGAGCGCACCAGCCTGCTGCGCCTCTACGGGGCGCGAGTCGACCTGATCGAGTCGATGGGCGGCATGAACGAGGCGATGGATGCCGCGCGCGCGATGGCCACGCGCGACGACGCCTTCCTGCCCGACCAGTTCTCCAATCCCGCCAACCCGGAGGCCCACCGCCGCGCGACGGGGCCCGAGATCCTTGACGCCCTGGACGGGGAGGTCGACGTCCTGGTGGCCGGCGTGGGTACCGGGGGGACGATCACCGGCGTGGGCGGCCTGCTCAAGGAGCGCGACCCGCGCTGCCAGGTCGTCGCCGTGGAGCCCGCCAGCTCCCCGGTGCTCTCGGGCGGCTCGCCGGGCCCCCACCGCATCCAGGGAATCGGGGCGGGCTTCGTGCCGCCGGTGCTCGACCGTGACGTGGTCGACGAGGTGATCGCCGTCACCGACGAGGAGGCCATCGCCACCGCCCACCGCTGCGCACAGCGCGAGGGCGTGCTCGCCGGCCTGTCGTGCGGAGCCGCGCTGCACGCCGCCTGCCAGGTGGCGCGCCGGCCCGAGCACGCCGGCCAGCGCATCGTGGTGGTGATGCCCGACTCGGGCGAGCGCTACGTGAGCGCACCCTTCTTCGCACCCCTGGACTGAGACCCGTCGCGCCGGGCGGGGTACCTTGAGGGCGGTGCTCGGCCTGCCCACCCTGGCCCGTGTCCTCGGAGAGATCCGCCGCGACGTCGCCGCCGCGCACGCGCGCGACCCGGCCGCGCGCGGCGTGGGTCCCCTCGAGGTACTGGCCACCTGGCCGGGGGTGCAGGCCCTGCTGGCCCACCGCGTGGCCCACGGCCTGCACGACACCGGGGTGCCCCTGGCCCCGCGCACCATCGCCATGCTCTCTCGTGCGCTGACGGGGATCGAGATCCACCCCGCGGCGCGCATCGGCCGCGGGCTGTTCATCGACCACGGAACGGGCGTGGTGATCGGCGAGACCGCCGAGGTCGGAGACGACGTGACCCTCTACCAGGGGGTAACGCTGGGCGGCACCGGCTTTGCCACCGGAAAGCGCCACCCGACCGTGGGCGACAACGTGACCATCGGCTCGGGCGCCAAGATCCTCGGGCCGGTGACCGTCGCCCGCGGCGCCAAGGTGGGGGCCAACAGCGTGGTCCTGCACGACGTCCCCGCCAACGCCACCGTGGTCGGCAATCCCGGCCACGCCGTGCGCGTGGACGGTCGGCGCCTGGAGGGCCCCGACGCGGACTGGGTGCACCTGCCCGATCCGGTGGCCGATGCGATCAAGAGCCTGGCCCGGCGGGTGGGCGCGCTGGAGCGCGCCCTGGCCGAGGCGACCGGGCGCGAGGCCGATCCGGCCGCCGACGTGCGCCCGCTGCGCCCCGTGACGGGACGCAACCCGGCCGGCGGCTGAGTCCTCGACCCGCATGAGCGCTCAGTAGAAGACGCAGCGGCAGCGGTGGCGCGGGCGCGCTTTGAGCTCCGGCGCCTGGCCGCGGTTCCACAGCCAGTGGTCGAGGATGCGCGGCGGGAGGCCGACCCGCGCGGCCAGCAGTTCGCCAGCGTGCACCGCGCAGGCGCGGATCTCGCGCTCCTGGGGGCCCAGGCGCAGCGGACGCCCCGCGTCGATGTGCGCGGCCAGACGCTCGTCGTAGACGAGCACCCCGTCGCAGCGCAGCACGTGGGGGACCAGGTTGTCGGCGAAGATCGTCAGCTCGTCGAGGTCATCGAAGGCCGCCACGCCGGCCAGCGCGAGGTCGGCCGGCGTGATCTGCGCGCGCTTGTAGAAGCCGGTGTCGGCAAACAGCGCCATGCCGACGGCCAGCGTCTGCGCCAGTCCTTGCGCCGAGCGCGCGGCCTCAGCCACCAGGTCCAGCGCCGAGCGCTCCCTCAGAAAGGCGCCCAACGAGCGAAGCGCCTGGGCGTAGAGCGCCATCAGCTCGTGGTCAGCGCGCTGGCCCAGCACCGCGGCCAGCTCGTCGGTGCGCATCTCGCGTAGCTGCGCGTTGGTCCAGGGGCCTTCGGCACGGAAGCGATCGGCCAGGGCTGCGGCGACGGTGAAGTACCCCGAGCGGCCCGGGCGCTTGCGCAGGGTGGGAAACCATCCCGAGCCGAAGTTGATCGCGTCGAGGACGAGCAGGTAGGTCGCGACCTCAGGCGCCTCCCCCTCCAGGTAGTGGCACTCGGCGTCCAGCGCGGGAGGGGGAGCCGCGGCCGGCTCCAGGGCTTCGAGCGCGTCGACGTCGATGCGCACCCATTGTGCGCGGGCGGCCACCCGCGCGCAGTGGTCACGGACCTCGTCGCACAGCCCCATGGGCGGGCAGGATGGCAAGCCCGCCGGGCTGTGCTCCAGGTCTCCTACCGGTAGCCGAAGACCACGGCGACGGTGGCGCCGCTGCTGTCACCGGCGGGCGTGCCGGTCGTCCAGCCCACGCCAACGTGGCAGAAGCGGTCGGTGAGGATCACCGCGCGGTGCGAGGGGCTGGCCGGCATGGCGCTGACGACGCTGCTGGCGTCATGCGGACCGGATCCTCGCGCGTCGCCGTCACGGCCGAGCCCGCGTCTATGCTCGCCGTCATGGCCGAGCCGACCGTCGCTCCTGACGCCCTTCTCGAGGGGCTCAACCCCGAGCAACGTGAGGCGGTCGAGCACGGCGAGGGACCGCTGCTCATCTTGGCCGGTGCGGGGTCGGGCAAGACGCGCGTGCTCACCCACCGCATCGCCCGTCTGGTGGGCACCGGCGCCGCGGGGCCCAGCGAGATCCTCGCCCTCACCTTCACCAACAAGGCCGCCCAGGAGATGCGCGAGCGCGTCGAGGCGCTGCTCGGCCGCCGCACCCGCGCGATGTGGCTGATGACCTTCCACTCGGCCTGCGCGCGGATGCTGCGCGCCGAGGCCCCGCGGCTGGGCTACACGCGCCAGTTCACCATCTACGACCAGGCCGACGCGCGCCGCCTGGTCAAGCAGTGCCTCGACGACCTGGGGGTGGACACCAAGCGCTTCACGCCCGCGGCGATCCACCACCAGATCTCCGATGCCAAGAACCAGCTGCGCGACGCCGACGCGTACCGCCAGCTCGTCTCCGGCTATTTCGAGCAGACCGTGGCCGACGCCTACGAGCTCTACGAGCGCGAGATCCACCGCATGAACGCGATGGACTTCGACGATCTCCTGGTGCGCGCGGTGAACCTCCTCGAGCTCTTCCAGGAGGTCCGCGACCGCTACAGCACGGCCTTTCGCCACGTGCTCGTCGACGAGTACCAGGACACCAACCACGCCCAGTTTCGCTGGCTGCAGTTGCTCACGGGCGAGGAGCCGCGCAACCTCGCGGTGGTGG
>DASZCY010000309.1:0-1851 GCA_035942615.1 Solirubrobacteraceae bacterium
GAACACGAGGACTCCGAGCCGAGCGAGCCGGCCGGCGCCCGGCTGCCGCCGCTGCCACCGCCGTTAAAGCCGCCGCAGGCGGGCAGCCCGAAGTTGATTAGTCGCGCCGACGCCGCCGACAAGGACATACAGCGTGCTCAGCGGAACGACCGGCAGCGCCGCGACGGCGACCGCGCCGCGACCGGGCACGCCCGACCCGGAGCTTTGCGCACGACCGCCCCCGCCGCCGCTGGCCCCCACCGCCGTCACGCGCACGCGCGTCACCCCCGGCCGGCACGAGAAGCGACTGCTCGGCGCCGACCGCGGGGCACACAACGACGACGCTGCGACCACTAGCCGCCGGCGCCGAGCAGGCGCCGTGAGCGCCAGGGGCAAACGCTGCGCCAGCCACCGCCGCGACGCACGTCGCCAACAGCGTCCTCCCCCAACACACCGACCACGTCCGATCAGGCATCGCCCCAACATGACCCGCCCAGCAGCGCAGGCCGTCAGCTGTGCAAACGCACACCGTGACATATGCGAGACCGCCCGAATCAGATCGAGCTCATCTCACTCTACGACCGCGGCCCCCTCATCTCGGCTGCGACGCGCGTCCTACTCCAGCGTGCCGCCGAAGCCAACTCTGCCGACAAAGATCGCATCGTGCCGCACGTCCATACATATCGAGCTCTGAGCGTCATACTAACCTGTCGTAGTAAATAGATCACGGAACTGGTAGTGTTCGGATCGTGGTCCGAGACGCCCGCTCGCTGCCATCCGAGGCTCAGGCTGAGCTGCGTCGAACAGCGGTGCGGCTGGTCGCGGAGGGTCGTTCCAAGACCGAGGTCGGCGAGCTGTTGGGGGTGGCACGCGAGACCGTCGGTCGGTGGGTCAAGGCGCACGGGCGCGGCGGCGATCAGGCGCTGGACGCGCGCCGGCGTGGCCGCCGTCCGGGGCATACCAAGCTGACCGATGCCCAGCAGCTTCAGGTCGCCAAGCTGGTGGCGGGCAAGAACCCCGATCAGCTCAAGCTGCCGGGGTTTTTGTGGACGCGGGCGCTGGTGGCCCAGCTGATCGCGCGGGAGCTCGGCGTCGAGGTCAGCGAGGAGACGGTCGGGCGTTACCTGCGCGCGTGGGGGTTTTCGCCGCAGAAGCCGATGCGCCGCGCCTACGAGCAGTCCGACGAGGCCGTGCGCCGCTGGCTTGAGGTCGACTACCCGCAGTTGGTCAGGCGCGCCTACCGTGAGCGCGCCGAGATCCTCTGGGTCGACGAGTCCGGGCTGCGCTCCGATCACACCGCCGGCAGGACGTGGGCGCCGGTGGGCCGCACCCCAGTCACCAAGGGCACCGGCAAGCGCTTCAAGGCCAACATGATCGCCGCCATCTCCAACACCGGCACGCTGCGCTTCCGCGTCTTCGACGAGCGCTTCACCGGCCCGCTGTTTTTGGACTTCTGCAAGCGCCTGGTCGGTGACGCCAAGGGCCGCAAGATCATGGTGATCGTCGACGGCCACCCCGCCCACCGCGCCCGCATCGTGCGCGACTGGGTCGCCGCCAACGCGACGCTGATCGAGCTGCACTTCCTGCCCGGCTACAGCCCCGAGCTCAACCCCGCCGAGTGCCTCAACCAAGACGTCAAGACCAACGCCTTGGGCAAGCTCCGGCCGGTCAACATCACTCAGCTCAAGGCCGACGTCCGACGCTTCCTGCGCTCCTGCCAGCGTCGCCCCGCCAATGTCGCGCGCTACTTCCACGAACACCACGTCCGCTACGCGGCAGCGTGACCTATTTACTACCTATGAGTGGTACGTCGACTTCGACAGTCACAGCGCCTCGATCCGGGTCAATGCTGTGATCGGGCCGGGGGTAAGC
>DASZCY010000310.1:0-1868 GCA_035942615.1 Solirubrobacteraceae bacterium
GCAACGATGGCCGTCGATCTAACGTTGGCTCCCAAGCAGAAGCGCCCGGTCGGCGAGGCCTGCTGCGAAGCGCTCGTCCATCCCGACGTCTCGGTCACGCAGGCCGCGCGGCTGGCGCAGGTCGCCAAGGCGCTTTCTGACCCCGTCCGGGTGCAGCTGGTCGACGTACTGCGCCGCCACGCCGGCAAGGTCTGCGTGTGCGAGCTGCAGCCGCTGTTCGACATCGGTCAGCCCACGCTGTCCCACCACCTCAAGAAGCTGCGCGAGGCCGGCCTGATCGGCATCGAACGACGAGGCCTGTGGGCCTACCCCTACGTCCTGCCCGAGGCCCTGGAGGAGCTGAGCGGATGGCTCGGTGGCTGAAAGGCCGGCGCGATCGACTGGCGGTCGCGGACACGGGCAACGACTTCGTCGGCGCCTGCTGCCACCGCATTGGTGGCGTGCTGCGCGCCGGACCACCGACGACCCGCGAAGACGACCGCAGAACACGATGAGCGACCACGCGCTGGGACCTGGACAGGAGATCCGCGAGGCGGTTCGGCGGCGCTACGCCGACGCCGCGGACCTCGCCGCCCGCACTGCCTATCCCGAGCTGCGCGACGCTGAGGTCAAGTGCTGCGGGTCACGACCGGGCTCGGCCGACGCGCCCGGCGTGTTCGGCGCCGACCTGTACGCCGACGGCAAGGACGAGGGGGCCACCGACGCCGCGGTCTCGGCCTCGCTGGGCTGTGGCGTACCCACTGCGGTGGCCGAGTTGCGCGAGGGGGAGACGGTGCTCGACCTCGGCTCGGGCGCCGGCGCCGCCGTGCTCATCTCCGCCCGACGCGTCGGGCCGACCGGCCTCGCCGACGGCCTGGACATGACCGACGAGATGCTCGGGCTCGCCCGCCGGAACCAGCGGGAGGCCGGAGTTCGCAACGTCGAGTGGCTCAAGGGCACCATCGAGGAGATCCCGCTGGCGGACGCCTCGGTCGACGTGGTGATCTCCAACTGCGTGATCAACCTCTCCGCCGACAAGCCCACGGTGCTGCGCGAAGCCGCTCGTGTGCTGCGAGCGGGCGGACGCCTCGCTGTCTCCGACGTGATCGCCGACGAGAACATGGACGCCGCCACGCGCGGAGACATGCAGCAGTTCACCGGCTGCATCGCAGGTGCATTGACCCGGCGCGAGTTCGAGCAGGCGCTCACCGACGCCGGCCTGGCCGGCGTCGAGATCGACGAGAGCCATCGCGTCCACGAGCACGCCGGCTCGGCGATCATCCGCGCCCGCAAGCCCGAGTCCTCCGACACCACGGCGCGATGAAGTACGTCCTGTTCGTCTGCACGCACAACGCCGGGCGCTCGCAGATGGCCCAGGCCTTCTTCGAGCACTACGGCCCCGCCGACGTGCGCTCGGAGTCGGCTGGCCAGGAGCCTCGCCGCGAGGGGATCTGGCCCAACGTGATCGAGGCGATGCGCGAGATCGGCATCGAGCTAGCCGACCGTCGGCCCAGGAAGCGCCTCGAGGGCCCGCTGCCCAGGCTGATCGATGAGTTCGAGGGGCGCCGCTCGGCAGCCGAGATCCGCGCCTGTGCGGACGCCGTCCTCACCTGCTTCGACGACGCCCCCGTGCGCAGCTTCGTCGCCACGCTGGCTGAGCGACAGGCCCGCGAGTGCCTGCGCGCGGAGCACTCCGACGCGCTCGCCACCGCCTGAGCGATGGATGCGACCCTCTCACTGCGCCGCCGCGCCGGGGCCGAGGCGCTGGCGGCCTTTGCGCTGGTCTTCGCGGGCTGCGGCGCCATCATCGCCAGCGAGCGCTACGACGCTGCGCTGGGCACGGTGGGGATCGCGCTGGTCTTCGGCCTGATCATCATGGCGATGGTCTA
>DASZCY010000311.1:0-3776 GCA_035942615.1 Solirubrobacteraceae bacterium
TAGGGCGGAGCGCCTTCGCTGGGGCCTTTGACGGGAATGCCGTGCGTGCGGGCGTACTGCATCTCCTCCTCGCGACCCATCTGCCACCCGCGCACGGGCGCGATGACCTTCAGCTCGGGAGCCAGGGTGGCCACGGTGGCCTCGATGCGCACCTGGTCGTTGCCCTTGCCCGTGCAGCCGTGGGCGATGGTGTCACAGCCCGAGCGGCGGGCGTGCTCCACGGCGAGCTTGGCGATGAGCGGTCGTCCCAGGGCGGTGAACAGCGGATAGCCGCCGCCGTACAGGGCGTTGGCGCGGATCGCCGGCGCGACGAACTCGCAGGCGAACTCCTCGCGGGCGTCCACGACGAAGGTATCCACCGCCCCCAGGTCGCGCGCCTTGCCCTCCACCACGCCGAGATCCTCGCCGGGCTGGCCGAGGTTGACGGTGAGCGTCACCACCTCGGCGTCGTACTCGTCCTGGATCCACTTGAGCATCACGCTGGTGTCCAGGCCCCCCGAATAGAGGAGCAGGACCCGGTGGACCTCCCCCTTCTCGGCGAGGTAGGAGGCGGCTCGGGTGTGGGCGGTGCGCTCGGTGATCTCGGCCATCGGGCGTGGGAGCCTACGGTGGAGGGCATGACCACGCAGCCCCCCGAGCCCCAGGCTCCGATCCCGACCACCATCGTCACGGGCTTTCTCGGCGCCGGCAAGACGTCGCTCGTCAACCGTCTCATCACCGCGCGCTCGGGCGCTGAGCGGATCGGCGTCGTCGTCAACGAGGCCGGCGAGATCGGACTCGACGGGGAGCTGCTCGGCGACGCGAGCGACGACGTCGTCGAGATCGCCGACGGCTGCGTCTGCTGCACGAGCCAGGGCGAGCTGCTCGACTCCGTCACCCGCCTGTACCGCGCCGCGGGACGCCTGGACCGCATCATCGTCGAGACCAGCGGCCTCGCCGATCCGGGTCCGGTGGTCGACGCGCTCGCGAGCATCGCCCACGTCCTGCGCCTGGACACGATGATCACCGTCGTGGACGCGGTCCACGCGCTCGACCAGCTCGACCGCGATCGCAGCCCCGAGGCTCATCAGCAGGTCCAGCTCGCCACCCATGTCCTCGTGAGCAAGGCGGACCTCGCTGACGCGGACCTCGTCAGCGACGTGCGCGCGCGGGTAGGCGCCCTCAACCCCGAGGCGCACGTCGTCGTCGGCCCGAGCGAGACGCGGCACGATGACCTGCTGCTCGACCGCTTCTCGCTCGCCGCCGCCGACGACGACGACGCCCACGGTCACGACCACGGGCACGATCACGAGCACCTCGACGTCGAGATCTTCTCGGTGGAGCTTCCGGGCGAGCTCGACCCGGGGCGCTTCGACGGCTGGCTCGGGGGCCTGATCATGCTCAAATCCCCCGACCTGTTTCGCATCAAGGGGATCCTGGCGATGGCCGGCGAACCGCGGCGACAGATCCTCCATGGCGTGCAGTCCTACGTCGACTCCACCCCGGGACGCGACTGGGAGCCCGGTGAGCCGCGTACCAGCCGGCTGCTCATCATCGGCAGGGAGCTCGAGAACGCGCGCTGGCGCGACGAGCTGGCGCGCTGCGTCGTCGGCTGAGACCGGCTCAGCTGAGCAGCGCCCCCAGCCGACCCAGCGCCTCGTCGACCTCCGCCTCGCTCACCGTCAGCGGGGGCAGGAAGCGCAGGGTGGTCGGCCCGGTGGCGTTGATCACCAGGCGCTGCTCCAACAGCGCGCGGCGCACGAGCGCGGGGGCGCCCTCGGGGTGGTCGGAGGCAAGCTCGGCGGCGAGCATGAGGCCGCGGCCGCGGACCTCGACCACGCCGGGCAGCTCGCGCAGCGCCGCGGCCAAGCGCTCGCCCAGTCGCGCGACGCTGTCCAGCAGGGCGGGGTCGTCGACGTGGTCGAGGACCGCCAGGGCGGTCGCGCAGGGCACGGGACCGCCGGCGAAGGTGGAGCCGTGGTCGCCAGGCTCGAGCACGTCGGCCAGCCTGGGGCCGAGCACCAGCGCCCCGATGGGCAGCCCGCCGCCCAGCGCCTTGGCCAGCGTCATGGCGTCGGGCACCACGCCGGCGCGCTCCCACGCCCACAGCGTGCCGGTGCGCCCCATCCCACACTGCACCTCGTCGAAGATCAGCGCCGCGCCGTGGGCGTCGCAGGCCTCGCGTGCGGCACGCAGGACGTCGTCGCCCAGCACGTGCACCCCGCCCTCGCCCTGCACCGGCTCGAGCAGGACCGCGGCGGTGCGCTCGTCGACGGCGGCGATGAGGGCCTCCGCGGTGGGCTCCACCGCCACGAAGCCGGGCACCAGCGGCGCGAAGGGAGCCTGCTTGCTCTCCTGCGGGGTGGCCGACAGCGCGCCGTAGGTGCGCCCGTGGAAGCCGCGGTGGGCGGAGACCACGGTGCCCCCCCGCCGGGCCTTGCGCGCCACCTTCAGCGCCGCCTCCACCGCCTCGGCTCCCGAGTTGGCGAAGTGCACCTTGCCGCCCAGCGAGCGCTCGTTGAGGCGCCGCGCCAGGCCCAGCGCGGGCTCGGTGTAGAAGAGGGTGCCCACGTGGATGAGGACGCCCGCCTGCTCGCGGATGGCCTGGACCACCGCGGGATGGCCGTGGCCAAGCGCGGTCACCGCCAGGCCCGTCTGAAAATCCAGGTAGGCGTTGCCCTCGCCGTCGCGCAGCCAGGAGCCGTCGCCGCCCACGAACTCGACGGGCAGGCGCGTGTAGGCGCCCACGAGGTGATCGCTCTCAAGCTGCTGGAGGTGGGAAAGGGTCCCCGAGCCGGCATCCCGCCGGCTCAACGGAGCGGACCGGTCGCCCTCCGGGCGCCCGTGATCGGGCCTGTCGGCCCTCATGCCGCCGGATGGATCTTCGTGCCCACGCCCGCGTCGGTGAACAGCTCGAGCAGCATCGAGTGGGGCACGCGCCCGTCGAGGATATGCGCGTGGCTGACGCCGCCGTGGATGGCGTTGAGGCAGGCCTCGAGCTTGGGGCGCATCCCTCCGGTCACGCCCTCGAGCGCTGCCTCCACCTCGTCGGCGCCCGCCTGCCCGATCTTCGTGCCCGGGTTGTGGGGGTCGGCCAGCCACCCGATCACGTCGGTGAGGAAGATGACCTTGAAGGCACCCAGGGAGCGGGCCACCGCGCCGGCGGCCTCGTCGGCGTTGACGTTGTAGGAGTGGCCCTCGCGGTCGGCGCCCACCGAGGCGACCACCGGTATGTAGTCCTCGGCGACATGGAGCAGCACGTCGACGTCGACGCGCTCGATGCGCCCCACAAAGCCGATGTCCTCGCCCCCGGGGGCGGGCTGGCGGGCAACGCGGAACAGCGAGCCGTCGTCGCCGCACAACCCGATGGCCGACTGGCCGTGGCGGTTGAGGCGCAGCACGATGTCCTTGTTGACCTTACCCACCAGGACCATCTTGGCGATCTCCACCGTCTCGCGGTCGCTGACACGCAGGCCGCTGACGAACTCCACGGGCAGCCCCAGGCGCTCCATGTAGAAGGTGATGTCCGGCCCGCCGCCGTGCACCACCACGGGGTTCATTCCCACGTACTTGAGCAGCCCCACGTCGCGAGCGAACTCCTCGCGCAGCTGGGGATCGCTCATGGCCGCGCCGCCGTACTTGATGACCCCGGTGCGCCCGTGGAACTCGCGGATGTAGGGCAACGCCGCGAGGAGGGTGCCGACGCGCTCGGAGGCCTCGGGACGAGAGGTCATGTCGTGTACTCCGCGTTGACGTTGACGTACTCGTGGCCCAGGTCGCTGAAGAAGACCTCGGTC
>DASZCY010000312.1:0-13481 GCA_035942615.1 Solirubrobacteraceae bacterium
CTTCGGCGGCGCCGTGGCCGGCTCGACGCGCGACTACGTCCAGTACATCCTCCCCGGGATCCTCGTGATGTCGGTGCTGTTCACCACGGTCTACTCAGGGATCGCGCTCAACACAGACCTCACCAAGGGCGTCGTCGACCGCTTCCGCTCCCTGCCGATCTGGCGCCCGGCACCGCTGGTCGGCGCCCTGCTGGGCGACAGCGTGCGCTATCTGCTGGCGGGGACGGTGATCCTCGTGCTGGGCGTGGTGCTGGGCTTCCGGCCGGGCGGCGGTGTGCTCGGGGTGGTCGCCGCGCTGGCCCTCGTGGTCGTCTTCGCCTTCGGCCTGTCGTGGGCTTTCACGACGCTCGGGCTGCTGCTGCGCGCGCCCAACGCCGTGATGAACGCGGGCTTCATGAGCATCTTCCCGCTGACCTTCCTCAGCAACGTGTTCGTCGATCCGCGCACGCTGCCGGCAGGGCTGGAGGCCTTCGTCGACGTCAACCCGGTCTCCCATCTGGTGACCGCGTCGCGGGAGCTGATGGAGGGACGGGTCGCGGGAGGGGAGATCGTCGTCGTGCTGGTCACCGCCGCGGTGCTGACCGCGGTGTTCGCGCCGCTGACGACCCGGCTGTATCGCAGCAGGGGGTAGCTGTTGCCCGGGCAGATCGCGCGAATCCGCTCGTGCCTATGAGCGGCGCACTCTCAGCCGGATGGTCCAGGCGACGCTCGGGAGGTTGCGCCCGCGGATGGAGGCGGTGGCCAAGACGCCCTTCGAGGTGCGCGCGCGGCGACGTCCGAGGTCGGTGAGCACGACCCGCACGTCGAACAGGTCACGGCGGCCGCTGTCGGCGATCCGGCCGCGGCCCAGCACCCGCCGCTGGCCGGACGCCTCGCGGAAGGTCAGGGTCCCGTCGCACCGAGAAGGCTCCCCGTCGAGCTCCTCGAAGACCGGGCAGCCCAGGCGGAAGGTCGCCGACCGGCGGTCGGTCCTGCGCGGATGGGGCGAGAAGCTCAGGAAGTTCTCGTCGTCTGCGCCGAACGAGAACCTCACCCGCTGGCAGTCGCGGTTGAGCAGCTCGCCGGCCTGGGCATCGTCGACGAGGTCGGGTCCGCTCCCGCACGAGAGCCGATCGACGCCGGAGCCGCCGCTCAGCGTGTCGTGATCGTCCCCGCCACTCAGCCGGTCGGCGCCCGGCCCACCGTCGAGCCGGTCGCCCAAGCCGTCGCGGTCCCTGCCCCCGCGGGCGATCAGCACGTCGGAGCCGCCGCCGCCCCTGAGGGTGTTCACGCGATCGTCGCCGTCGAGCCGGTCGTCGCCGTCTCCGCCCGCGACATCCTCGAAGCCGCGGGCGACGTCGCCCTCGCGCTCCTCTCCGTCGGGCAGCGCGTCGCCGATCGAGACCGCCACCGGCGCGGTGCGCTGGCGGTAGGAGATCTCGTCGCCGCCGGACCCGCCGTCGAGCACGTCGGCCCCCGGAGCCGCCTCGCCCACGGCCCCGTCGCGGTCGCCGTCGGTGAGCACGTCGTGGTGCGCGCCGCCCAGCAGCTGGTCGGTGCCCCCGCCACCGTCCAGGCGGTCCGGCCCGGCGCCGCCGTCGAGCCGATCGTCTCCGGGGCCGCCGTTGGCCACCACGCCGCCGATCGGCGCCGGACCCGGGCGCGTCGTGGCAACCTCGTCATCGAGGTCGCCGAGGTCGGCCCGGACGGACTGCAGGAACGTCGACAGGCCGCCCGTGCGCGGGACGCAGCGCACGGTGTGGGCGTCGATCGAGGTGCACGACGGGCCCGGGGTCACGACGGCGCCCGAATCGCTCACGATGACGCTCAGAGCGTCACCGGCGTAGCTGACCAGCAGGCGGTTACGCTCGCCGGATGCGGCGGCGAAGTACACCTCGTCATCCGCCGGCGAGGTCTCGCCCTCGTCGAGATCGATGCTGTCGGGGTCCGGGCGGACCGACACCACCGCCGCGCCCGCCGTCACCGGAAGGAGCAGGAGGGCAGCCACGACGGCCGCCATGGAGGTCAGCAGGAGAGGCATCCGTGTCGTGCGCACGTCATCGTCCTTGATCGGGGGTCTCGCCCGGTAGAAACGTCGCGGGCCCACGATCGTTGCGCTGCGACCGGCCCGGGGGCCCGACACCGTCATCGCCCGGCCCTCGCTCGGGCATGCTCGGCGACGCCGGGGTCGAGCCACCCTCGGCGCTCGAGCTCGTCGACCAGGCGGACGTAGGGCTCGGCGAACCGTCCCGCACGGTCGGGGCGCGGCTCGATGAGCTCGCCCAAGCGCACCATCTCCGCGGCGACCTCCGAGCAGGAGCGGCCCTCGGAGGCGGCGAGCACCGCCATGCCCAGCGCGGCCTCGCCCTGCTCGGGCAGCCGGACCGCCCGGCCAAGCACGTCGGCGCGCAGCTGGCACCAGTAGCGGCTGCGCGTTGCGCCGCCGGTGAGGCTGAGGTGGCCGTCGGTGGGCGCCCCGAGGCGATCGAGGTGGTCGAAGCACAGCCGCTCGACATAGGCCACGCCCTGGAGCAGTGCCGCGTAGTGCTCGCTCTCGTCGTCGGGCTCGCCCAGCGTGAAGCCCTCGGCCTGCGGGGCGACGAACGGGAAGCGCTCGCCCGAGGAGACGAGTGGGTAGGCGAGCACACCCGCTGGCTCGCGCTCGGCCGCGCGCCGCTCGAGCGCGTCGAGGTCCCGGTCGCGGAAGCGGGTCGCGAGCACGCCGGCGCCAACGCTCGAGGCGCCCCCCGGCAGCCAGCCCCCGTCGGGTGAGCGGTGCGAGTAGACGGCGCCCAGCGGATCGCGGATCAGCTCGGAGGTCACGCCCTTGAGCGCGAGCGTCGTCCCCAGCACCGAGTTCCAGCTGCCCGGGTCCAGCGCGCCGGCGGCCAGCTGGGCGGCGCAGCCGTCGGTCATCCCGGCGATCACGGGGGTCCCCTCGCGCAGGCCCGTCGCCTCGGCCCCGGCGCGGCCCACCGTTCCCAACCGCGTGCCGGAGCGCACGACCTCGGGCAGCATCTCGGCGGGGACGCCCAGCGCGGTCATCGCCTCGTGGGGCCAGGCGTCGTGGAGCAGGTCGTAGCCGGTCTTCAGCGCGTGACTGCTGTCGGTGGGCACGTCGTGTCCGATCAGCCTGCGCGTGACGATGTCGACCTGGTGGGCGAGTCGGGCGCCGCGCGCTCGCTCGCCGTGCTCGCGCAGGAGCCACAGCAGCTTGGGAAGCGCCCAGGTGGGTTGCATGCGATAGCCCAGCGAGTCCCACACCGCCGCGCCCGCCTCCTCGGCGCGCCGGGCGTCGTCGACCGCACGGGAGTCGTCGTACATGATTGCGGGGGAGAGCGGATCGCCCGCGGCGTCGACGAGCGCCACGGTCCCCGAGGTGGCACACACCGCCAGCCCCGCGATCGGCAGGGCCCCCAACCCGGCCAGCGCCTCGCGGCAGGCCGTCGCCAGGGCGCTCCACCACTCGCCCGCGTCCTGCTCGTGGCGCGCACCGTCGCGGTGGCTCGTCAGCGGGCGCGAGGCGCCGGCGAGAATCGCGCCGCTCGCCGACACGGCCAGGGCACGCACGCTCTGCGTGCCGACGTCCAGCCCGAGCCAGACGGGATCGCTCACGGCCCAGGGCCCAGCACCGACACGGGGCGGATGGTAGTGACTGGCCGCATAGCCGGGCTTGGCCGAGCCGTCGGTGCGCAGCAGGCCGAGCCCGCGGCGTAGCCCGGGTAGGTGCCCTTTGGTCGAGAGCGCCATCTGACAGGAGTCCGGCGCGACGGAGTCCCGGTTGTTGTGCGCCATACTCGCCTGACGCCGACAAGCCGCGACTGGAGGAGAGGCTGGCCATGGCCGACATGACCATCACGCCCGAGGGGCCGCGCGAGTTCGAGGTGCGATTGGGGGAGGGCGGGACGAGCCATCGCGTCACGGTCCCCGAGGACCTCATGGAGGAGCTCGAGCTCTCCGAGGACGACCTCGAAAGGGTGGTGCGCGAGTCCTTCGAGTTCCTCCTGGAGCGAGAGCCGGCCTCCTCGATTCTCCCCGACTTCTCCCTCGAGGTGATCTCCGACTACTTTCCCGAGTACCGCCAGGAGCTGGGCCGCAGGCTCTCCTGACCAGGCCTCTCAGCGCGCCGCCTCCAGGCACGTCACACCGTCTGCTCCCACCGTGGCGGCGTTCTCGGTCCGGGGATCCACCTCCAGGCGGTCCCCGGCCTCGAGCACGAGGCGCCTCAGTGCTCGTAGGTTCCGATGGTCCGCGCCTGCTCGATGACGTGGTCCTCGATGCGCGACAGCAGTTCCCGACGGTCGAGTCCCGGCTCCAGCTCCAGGTCGGCGTCGAGCGCGTAGACCCAGAAGTAGTAATGGTGCCGCCCGTGCCCCGGCGGCGGCGCGGGGCCGTTGTAGCCCTGGTTGCCGAACGAGTTGGCACCGGGCGTGGCTCCTTCGCCGCCCTCGGGCAGGCCCGTGGCATCGCCCGGAATGTTGTAGGCGACCCAGTGGGTGAACCCGTCGACCAGCGGCGCGTCGGGGTCGTGCACCACGAGGGCAAGCGAGCGAGTGCCGTCCGGCACCCGGCTCCACTCGAGCGTCGGGGAGACGTCCTCACCGTCGCCAGTGTGGCGCTCGGGGATCGGCCCATGCCCGTCGAAGGCGCTCGAGCGGATGGCGAGGTCCTGGACGTTGAGTTGCTGAGCCATCGTGCTCCTCTCGATCGGTTCGCGGGGCAGCTTGGCGATGCCCGTGCGAACACCGGCTGGACGACCTCGCGACGAGCGGCGCTTCACCGACCCTGAGGTCAGGATGCCTCATCACCGCGGGGGCGATGGTACTGCTCGAGGCGAGCACCGTTGCCGTGCCTGGTCAGCGGGCGTGAGGCGCCGGCGGGACGCACCGGCACGCTCCGGCCGGTCCTGCTCGGTCGTCGTCTGCTGCTGGGGGGGGCGACGGAAGACCTCCTCCCGCCGCCCCTGGACCATGCGGCTAGCGTCGGCGCACGCGCTCGCAGTCAGCGCTGACCACGTCCTCGCGGTCAGCTACGACGCGGTCGCGCTCGGTGCCGCACTCGACCTGGTCGGCCTCCCCGTCGCGGACGTTTACGAAGTCCCGGCCGCTTCCGCCACGGACCGTGTCGACCCCGGGCGCGTCGGCGTCGCCGCGAGCCCGTGCGAAGAGGACGTCCGGGCCCGCGCCGCCATCCACGGTGTCGGCGCCCAGCCTGGCAAAGATCACGTCGCGTCCGTCGCCGCCGGAGAGCGTGTCGTCGCCCCTGCCGCCACCCAGGAGGTCGCGCCCGGCGCCCCCCTCGACGCGATCGTTGCCGTCTCCGGCGCGGACGCGGTCACGCGCGCCCCTGGCATCGACGGTGTCATCGCCCTCCTTGGCGGAGATGCGGTCGCGCTCCTCGGTGCCCACGATGTTGTCGGGGCCGGAGGTTCCCGCGATCTTGGCGGCGCCGGCAACCCCGCTGAGGGCCAGCGCAGCGGTCGCGACCGTCGCGGCGGGGAGGAGAAGTCGGGTCAGATGATGCAACGTGGGCTCCTTGTCACGTCGGGCAGGAAGAGGGCGGACCGGCGGCGGGCCCGCAGATGGAACAACCTCCGGGCCCGGAAGTTGCAGCCTTACGGCACGACGCCGAGAGGGTCCCGGCGCACGGCGGGAGGCGCGCTGGACGACAGCGGCCGCCCTCCCCCAGATCCCCTAGCGCATGTTGCCGGTGTGCCCGAGCGAGAAGCGCCCGGGTTGGGGCCAGACCAGCATCCCGTGGGCCCCGGCAGCCACCGGGATGCGCGTGAGCAGCTTCCCGTCGTCGGTGTCCAGCGCGTAGACCTCGGCGTGGTAACGACCGCTCAGCCACAGCGTCTCGCCGTCGGCCGAGACGCCACCCATGTCAGGACTGCCACCGCCGGGGATCTGCCAGGTGTCGGTCACCTTCCTGCGCTTGAGGTCGATCACCGAGACGGTGCCGGCCAGGCGGTTGGTCGCATACATGACCTTCGCATCGCGGCTGGGGTAGAGGCCGTGCGTGCCGCGGCCGGTCTCCAGGAAGCCCTTGGCCCGGAAGCGCTCGGCGTCGACCTTCCACACGCCGTTGGCGACCTCGTCGGCCACGTAGAAGAGCTCGCCGTCGGGCGACAGACGCACGTCGACGGGCTTGGATCCGGGATAGTCGAGCTGCAGCTCCTTGAGGACCTTGCGCTTGCGCACGTCGATCAGCAGCAGGGTCCCGTCAAACTCGCAGCTGGCCACGGCGCGCCGGCCGTCCGCCGAGAAGTCCATGTGGTCGACCCCCGCACAGCCGGCCGGGACTGACTTCTGCACCTTCCAGGTCTCGGGGTCGCGGAAGTCCAGGCGCTGGAGTCGCTCGGCCACCACGATGGCGGAACCTCCGTCCGGGCTGAAGTAGAGGTTGTAGGGGTCGTCGACGGGGATCGGATCGTCCCGCTTGCCGGTCCGGGGATCGATCGGGGTCAGGCTGTTGCCCTGGGTGTTGTTGACGTAGAGGGTCTGGAGGTCGTGCGAGGGCGTGACGTGGTGGGGCATGTCGCCCACCGCGAAGGTGTCGACCACCTTTTTCTTGTCCGGGTCGATCACGCTGACCGTGTCGTTGTCCGAGTTGGGCACGTAGATGCGCTCGCGGTGATCCCCGACCGTCGGGCTGAGCATCCCGGCGCGGGTGTGGGCGTAGACGTTCGCGGCGGCGTCGGGCCGGGCCTTCGCCGGCGCACTGCCCGGGCGTGCGTCCGCCGCGCGGGCCGATGGCGCCTGGCGGTCGGCTGCGTCCGACCCGCTCCAGACGAGCGCGGTGGCGGCGAGCAGGGCGCCGATGCCCAGCACACCCAGCCCGAGGATCAGGCGCGGGCGGTGCTGGCGAGGTCGCTTGGGAAGGGGCATCGGGCGCGCATTGTGCAGGAATCGGCCCGGTGGCCATGCTAGGCCATCCGGTCCGCGCCGGAGGGGTCGCGCTCGGGCGCGCGGTCCTCGCCCGTGCGGTGGGCGGCTCGGGCGATGGCGTGAGCGGCCACCGGCGTGGTCAGCAGCAGGAAGGCCGCGATGAGGGCAGCCCGGGCGATCACGGCGCCGTCGCCGGTCGCCGTGGAGGCCACGCAGAAGGCGATGACCCCCAGAAAGACCGCCTTGCTGGCCGCGTGCAGCTGCAGCAGGACGCCTGGCATGCGAAACAGCCCGAGCACCCCGAGGGTCATGACGACCAGCCCCACCACCACCAGCGCGTCCGCCACCCAGGCCATCAGAAGATCCGTCCCTCGGCGTGGAAGCGCGACGCGGCCACCGTGGTCACAAAGGAGAGCACGGCGAGCAGCAGCGCCGCGTCGAGGTACAGCGAGGTGCGATTGGCGCTCGAGAAGAGCACGAGCAGGCCGACCAGGATCAGCACCACCATGTCCACGGCGAGGATGCGCGCCGGCGCGCCGCGCGCGCGGACCACCCGCAGGGCGCCCGCTCCCAGCAGCAGGGTCATCCATACCACGGCGAGGTAGAAGACGGCGTCGTGCACTAGGGCAAGACCTCGCGCTGGCGCCGCTCGTAGTCCTCCCGCCAGCGCCGGCGCAGCGCGTCGGGGTCGCGGGCGTCGAGCACGTGCATCAGGGCGACCTCGCGCTCCCAGTCGAAGTCGACCAGCAGGTCGCCCGGGGAGAGGGTGAGCGCGAGGGCGGAGACCACCGCGCCCGCCTCGGAGCGATCGTCGACGGGCAGCTCGACGATGCCCGCCGTGCGCAGCGGGCGCAGCCCGAGCACCACCAGCGCTACGTGCCAGGTGCCCACCACGATGGTCCACGCGATGTATAGGAACAGGCGCGGCGCGTGGACCAGGCGCCGGGCGATCGCGCCGGCGCCGGCCGCGCGCTCGCCGCCGGCGGGCAGCGTGCGGCGCAGCAGGACCACCACGCCGCCGGCCAGGACCAGCCCGATGAGCAGATCGAGCGGCTTGGCGCTGGCCAGGACCAGCACGTATATCCCGGACAGCCCGGCGATGAGCACGGCGCGGCTCACGTCGGGTCCCTCAGCGCGCCCGCTGCCGCCTCGCCGGCGGCCAGCAGCGGCTCCGGCCACAGGCCGAGCACGAGCACGCCGGCCGCGGCCAGCAGGGCGGGCGCACGCTGCCACGGGCCGTCGGGCGGGCGGGGCCGCTCGTCGGTTGGTCGCCAGTGGTCGTGCTGGTAGATCTGAAACATGTAGACAAAGGACAGTGCGCCGCCCACGAAGATGAGGGCCACCAGCAGCGCGCTGCCCTCGGCGATCCCGCTCTGGAAGAGCCCGACCTTGCCCAGGAAGCCGGCGGCGGGCGGCACCCCGGCCACGCTGAACGCGCCCACGGCGAAGGCCGCGCCCACCAGCCAGCCGCGCAGGCCGACCGAGAGGAACAGCAGCGCCTTGTTGAGGGCGTTGACCACGGCGTAGAGCACCGCCGCGTACAGCCCCACGGTGCCGCCCACCGCCAGCGCGACGATGATGTAGCCCGCCTGGCCGATGGCCGAGTAGGCGAGCACCTCGGAAGTGGCGCGCCGCGACAGCGCCTGAAGGGCACCGTAGATGATCGAGGCGGTCCCCAGGACCACCAGCGCCACGCCCGCCAGCTCGAGCTGGCCGGGCAGGACCCCGGCGCCGAAGCGCAGCAGGCCGTAGGCGCCGATGTTCGACAGGGCGCCCGCGAGCACCGCGGCCACCGCCGGCCGCGAGGCGGTGTACACGGAGGGCAGCCAGAAGTGGAACGGAAAGAGCCCGAGCTTGACCGCGAAGGCCACGAACAGGCAGGCCGCCGCGAGGATCGCCGAGTTGGGCTCCACGGAGGTGATCCGCTCGGCCACGGTGGCCATGTCGAGCGTTCCCGTGACGTGGTAGAGCGCGCCGATGCCGATCAGAAACAAAAAAGAGCCCAGCAGGTTGACCACCGCGAAGACAAAGGCCGCTCCCAGCTCGCGCGCGGACCCGCCCGTGGCGGTGAGCGCGTAGGCGGCGATCATCGACAGCTCGAAGAAGACGTAGAAGGAGAAGACATCGGCGGTCAGGAACAGCCCGGTCAGCCCGGCCGCCATGAAAAGGACCAGTGCCGGGGTCGTGCGGGTGGTCGTGCCCTGCGCCGTCTCGTGGGCGAGGCCGAGCAGCAGCACGGTGCTCGACACGACGGCGAACAGCGCGCCCAGCGCGTCCGCGCGCAGGCGGATGCCCACGCCGGCTGGCCAGGCGCCCACGAGCGTTTCCAGCGGGCCGCCCGTCACCACCAGCGCCATCAGCACCACCAGCGCGAGCAGGTGCAGCGCGAGCACCCCGAGGGCGACGAGCTCCCAGCGGCGCCGTGTGGCGTCGAGGGGGGCGAGCAGCACAGCGCCCACCCAGGCGATGCCCAGCCCGGCGACGAGCACCTAGACCGACACGTCCTCGCGCTCGAGCTCGCGCTCGGTCTCCTGCTCGCGGCGCGAGAGCTCGTCGATGTCCACGCTGCCCGACGAGGTTCGCACGCGGAAGGCGACGCTGACCAGCAGCGCGGTGACCGCAAAGCCGATGACCAGCGCGGTGAGGGTCATCGCCTGGACGAGCGGATCGCTGACGGGCTCCCCCGCGGCCAGGGGGTAGATCGGCGCCTGCCCGCGCGTCAGGGCGCTTGACATGAGCGTGAGGTTCGCGGCGTTGGAGATCAGCACGATCCCCACCGTGATGCGCAGCAGGTCGGCCTTGAGGATCAGGTAGGCGCCGCTGCCGAACAGCACGCCGACCGCGAGCGCGAAGAGGAGGGTCACGCGCCGGCCCTCCGGCTGGCCCTCGGGGTGCCGCTTCCCCGCGCTCCGCGCCCCAGCGAGGCCACCAGCCCCAGCGCGCTGAGCACCGTTCCGCTGACCAGCGCGAACACGCCGAGGTCGAAAAGGAAGGCGGTGGCGAGCTCCACGCTGCCAAGCTTGGCGACCTCGGCGCCCGGCGGCGGCCAGTGGGTCAGCGGCGGCTCGCCCAGGGCGACGGGCACGAAGGCCACGCCGAGGGTCACCACCAGGCCGGCCGCGGCGAGCGCGGGGGCGCGGGTCACGGCGGGCAGGGCGTGCACGCTGAACTCGCGGCCCAGCGCGACGAAGTGCACGAGCGTGCCCAGCGCCACGATCACCCCCGCCGCGAAGCCGTCCCCGGTGGAGGAGTAGCCCTTCACGACGGTGGCCAGTGCGACCATGATGGACGCCGCGAGGATGAGCGGCGCCAAGCGGCGGGCGATCGCGGCGGTCATGCCAGCCTCCCGCGGCGCAGCAGGGTGGCGATGCCCACCACGGCCACGAACACGACCGTGATCTCCACCAGGGTGTCCAGGCCGCGGAAGTCGGCCAGGATCACGGTCACCACGTCCTTGCCGTGGGCCTCGGGCGCCAGGCGCACGTGCTCGGCGGCCGCGGCCTGCCCGGGGGCGGGGCGTGACAGGGCAGCCCAGACCACCAGGAAGGCGAACGCGCCGGCGCCCACCGCAATTCCCGCGTTGAGGCGCTGGCGGCGGCGCGGCTCGCGCGCGCGGGCCTCGCGGCGCAGGACCCGCTCGGGCACCAGCGAGAAGATCCCGAAGAACAGCAGCGTGATGGTGGTCTCCACCAGCACCGCGACCAGGGCGACGTCGGGCGCGCCGAAGAAGGCGTAGGACACGGCCAGCGAGAAGCCCAGCGTGCTCAGCACGAGGACCAGCGCCAGGTGCTCGCGCGGCACGGTGCAGGCCAGCGCCGCGCCGATGACCACCGCGAGCGACAGCGCGAGCGGGAGATCCGCGCTGCCTATGGTCCCCACGGCGAAGCTGCTCGTGCTCGGCGTGGCCAGGATGCCCAGCGCCACCAGCGCCGCGGCGAGCACGAGGATGGGGCGCAGGCGCGCGCGCAGGTCGCGCACCTCGAAGTCGTGCACCGCGTCTGACAGCGCGTTCAGCCCGCGCAGGGCGAGCTCGTAGATCCGCTGGGGGCCGACCGCCTCGCCCAGCCGCGCGACGCCCGCCGCTGCCGGCGCCCACACCAGCCGCGTGGCGATGAGCAGGCCGCCGAGCGTGTAGGCGCCCAGCGCCATGAGGTTCTCGCCGCGCAGGTCGAGGTGGTAGGCGGGCTTGAAGGCGTCGGGCGCGCCGAAGGTGGCCGCCCCCGCTGCGCGGGCGAGCTCGGCGAAGGGCTGGACCCACACGCCGCCCAAGGCCACCAGCGCGCCGAGAGCGACCACGGGCGCGGTGAGGGCGGGGGAGGGGCGCCCGGCGCCGGCCGGGCGCGGGCCCAGGAAGATGGCGCCCCAGAAGCGCGCGACGTAGACCACCGTGAGGGCGGCGGCGCCCACCGCGGCCAGGGCCATGGCCGGCCCGCGCTGGAGGGCGGCGGCGAAGAACAGCTCGTCGGCGAAGAAGCCGATGGTTAGCGGCAGGCCGGCCACGCCGGCGGCGGCCAGGGCGCTGCCCACCGCCAGCGCGGGTGCCGCGCGGGCCATGCCCCCGCTGTCAGACAGCCGCTTGCCGCCACCGGCCTCGGTCACCGCGCCGGCGGTGAGGAACAGGGCGCACTTGGCCAGGCCGTGGGCGACGACGTACAAGGAGGCGGCCAGCGCCGCGCGCGCGCTTGCCAGCCCCAGCATGGCCACCACGTAGCCGTACTGGGAGATCGTGGAGTAGGCCAGCAGCTGCTTGAAGTTGTCGCGCGTGAGGGCCAGCACCCCGCCCACGCCGATCGACAGCAGCCCGACGCCCAGCAGCACGTCGAGCAGCGGCCCGCTGGCCTGCAGGAGCGGGTGGAAGCGCCCCAGCAGGAAGACGCCGGCGGCCACCATGGCCGCCGAGTGCAGGTAGGCCGACACCGGCGTGGGAGCGGTCATCGCCCGGGGCAGCCAGAAGTGCAGGGGGGCCTGGGCGCACTTGGCCAGGCCGGCCACCGCCACCAGCGCGCCGGCCAGCGTGGTGGCGGGGCCGGGCTGCAGCGAGCCCAGCACGTCGGGCAGCTGGAAGGAGCCGTAGCGCGCCTGCAGCACGAGCGCGGCGATCAGCAGCGCGACCGCCGTGATGCCGGTGACCAGCAGGGCCATCAGGGCCGCCACGCGCGAGTCTCGCTCGTGGCGGTCGAAGGCGATGAGCAGGTAGGAGGCGACCGCGGTGAGGTCCCAGAACAGGAAGATCGCCAGCAGGTCGCGCGCGGTGACCAGGCCGACCATCGCGACCATGAAGAGGACCATCCCCCCGTGAAAGCGCCACGCCTCGCGCGCCGGGCGGCCCTGGTGGGCCAGGTGGGCGGGCAGGTAGCGCGCCGCGTAGGCGAAGACCAGCGCGCCGATCCCGGTGGCCAGCATCCCGTAGAGCGCCCCCAGCCCGTCCACCGCGAAGGAGAGGCGCAGGTCCAGCGTGGGCGCCCAGGGCAGGTCGACGGCTCCCCCACCGCTCAGGTGAACGACAAGCAGCGCCACGAAGCCGGCAACCGCAAGGGCGGTCGCACCGAGCGCGGGCACGGCCGCGTGGAGGAGGCGGGGCATCGGTCCCCCTGGTCCTATCACGCGCGGCGGTCCAAGCGGTGCGCCCGCCCGCGCTGGCAGACTGGATCGGGTGATCGACCGTCGCGCCGCTCTGGCCGCCCTGGAGGACGAGACCTTCGACGTCGTGGTGGTCGGCGGGGGCATCACGGGGGCCGGGGTGGCCCTCGACGCAGCCAGCCGCGGCTACAGCGTGGCGCTCGTGGAGCGCTCGGACTTCGCCTCGGGGACGTCCAGCCGCTCGTCCAAGCTGGTACACGGCGGGCTGCGCTACCTGCAGAACTTCGACCTCGGCCTCGTGCGCGAGGCGCTGCTCGAGCGCCAGCTGTTGGTCGCGCTGGCGCCCCACCTGGTACGCCCCCTGCCCCTCCTCGTCCCCGCCTTCGACGGGGCGCGGCCCGATCGCCTCACGGGGATGGGGCTCAACCTCTACGACGTCATGGCGGTCGGGCGCCGTGGCCGTGGCCGCGGCCTGCGCGCGCGCCCGCCGCGAGAGGAAGCCTCCTGGAGTCCCGAACGCCACCGGATCATCTCCGGGGAGGAGGTGGTCGACCTGCTGCCCGCGCTGGCCGCCCGCGAACCGAGCGCCGGCTACCTGTTCTACGACTGCCAGACCGATGACAGCCGTCTGGTGCTGGCGATCCTGGCCGAGGCCGAGCGCTTCGGCGCGGTGTGCGCCAACCGCGTGGAGGTAACCGGGCTGTACGAGCAGGGCGGTCGGGCCAATGGGGTGCACGTGCGCGACGTCGAGGACGGCGCGACGTTCACTGTGCGCGCCGCCGACGTGGTCAACGCCACCGGGGTGTGGGCCGACCGCCTGCGCCCCGAGGAGCTCCACCACGAGGCCGAGGTGCCGCGCATCCGCCCCAGCCGCGGCACGCATCTCACCGTTCGCCACGAGGACCTGCCGCTGATGGCCGGGGCCATCGTGCCCGCGGGCGGGGGGCGCAGCATCTTCGCGCGGCCCTGGCTGGGGCGCACGCTGCTGGGCACCACCGACAACGACTACGAGGGCGACCTCGAGCACGTGCGCCC
>DASZCY010000313.1:0-5044 GCA_035942615.1 Solirubrobacteraceae bacterium
GTGCCAGCCGCCCAGGAACAGGGCGGCGGTCATGCCCGAGACGGCGAGCACGAGGACGCGCTGCGCGAGCGCCACGATCGCCGCCTCGGGCCCGGTGTAGCGGGCGAAGGCTCCCCCGCCCAGCTCGCCGGGGGCGGTGGCGGTGTCAAAGGGCGGCAGCAGCGCGACGGCCATCACGGCGGGCAGCCACAGCGCCAGCGAGTAGGGCTGCACCAGCGCCATCGGGACGGCGCTCTGCACTGCGACGATGTCGGCCGGGCGCAGCGACTCCGCCGGCGCGGCGACCGCGGTGATCACCATGGCCAGCGGCATGGCGAAGCCCAGCATGAGCGCGACGAAGCGAAAGGCCCCGACCACCGCGAGCGGCCGGCCCGCGCCCCAGCCCGCCATGAACACCGCGGGGGTGACGTAAGCCAGCGCCGCGGCGAAGAGGATCGCGCCCGACGAAAGGTCGATGCCCCGGAATCCGGGCGCCCAGGGCACGGTGGCCAGCGCGGCGACCGCGGCCAGCGCCAGCAGCAGCGGGGCGCCGTGGTAGAGCCATCCGTCGTAGGAGGCGGGCAGGGTGAGCGGCTCGCGCAGGCGCCGGGCGATGGAGGCGCCGATCGCGACCGGAGCCGGGCGCAGGCCCGCGACCAGCTGCTCGAGCAGCGCGACCGCACCGGCACCGGCCAGGGCGACCAGCACGATGGCGAAAGGGGTTGCGGCGCTCATCGGTCGCAGCTCATCCCCCCACCCGCCAGGGCGAGAGGTCAAACGAGGCCAGGCATACCAGCGCCCCCGCCCATTCCTGGCCGATCGCGCTGCGGGCGGCGACGCTGCGCAGTGCCTCGCTGCCCGGCGCCGTGCCGCGCAGCCGGCCGTCCTCGTCGCCCCAGGCGCGCAGCGGACCGCGCGGCCCCTCGACCAGCGCGCCGCCCGTCCCGTCCTCGAAGGGCGTCGGGCCCTCGCCGGACTCCGCGGGATGGCTGGCGCGGGCGAGCGCGGCCACGGCGATCTCCACCGCGGCGACCGCCTCGGCGTGACGGACCACCGTGCGAGCGCGCGCGTCGCCGTCGTCCTCGACGACCGCCTCAAAGGCCAGGGTTGCGTAGGCGGCGTCGTCCATCCGCGCATCCCGCGCCACGCCGGCGGCGCGGGCGACCGGCCCGGTGAGGCCGTCCCTGGCCACGACGCCCGCGCCCACCACCGCCCGGCCGCGGGTCCGCGCGGCCATCCGCCGTCCGCGCACCACGCGGCGCAACGACGCCAGGGCCTCGAGGCCCCGTGCGAGCTCATCGCTCGGCGCCGCGCTGTCGTAGGGGTGGCGGCGAGCCGCGGTGAGCGGGATCAGCGCCGCGCTGCACGCCTCGACGAGCAGGGTCCACCCCAGCAGGCGTGCGAACGCGCGCAGCCACGCCACGTGGCTCACCGCTCGCTCGACCTCGACGGCGGCCACCCTCGCCCACCCCCGAGCGGCGCCCTCCGGCACGGTGGCCGTGTGCACGACGGCCTCCCAGGCCGAGGGGGCCAGCGGATCGGGCGGGCGGTCAGGGGCGATGGCGCCGGCCTCCAGCAGCGCGACCACCTCGCAGCGCTCGACCACGTCGCCGGCCAGGCGCACGCCGACGCGCAGGCCGCCGGGGAGCGGACCCCCCAGCGGACCGACCGCCGTGTCGATCGGCTCCATGACCAGCCCGTCCGAACCGGGCGCACCGGTGATCGCCATCATGTCGGCGTGATCGTGGCCCTCGTGGCCGTCGCCCTCGTGGCCGTCGCCCTCCGGGCCGTCGCCCTCCGGGCCGTCGCCCTCGTGGCCGTCGCCCTCCGGGCCGTCGCCCTCGTGGCCGTCGCCCTCGTGGCCGTGGCCAGCCGAGTGATCGCCGTTGCCGTCGGGGCGCTCGCCGTCGACCACCCCGGTCAGCACGCGCTCGAGCCGTGGCCCGTGCAGCACGGGCGCCGCGCGGACCTCGACCCGCCGGTCGGCGGGCAGATCCTCGCCCAGCCGGGCGAGAGCGGGCCCCAAGGCCCGGGGCAGCCGGTCGGGCAGGAGCACGTGGCGGGCCGCTCCTGCGTCGCTGACCGGGCACAGCCCGGCGGCGTAGGGATCGGCCCCCCACAGCGTCCAGGCCAGGTCGTCGGGGACCACCAGGGCCGGCGTGCCTAGGTCCACTCGAGCGCCCCCTCACGCCACGCATACACGATTCCCAGCCCCAGGACGGTCAGAAAGAAGCCGATCTCGGCAAAGGCGAACCAGCCCAGCCCCCGGAACACGGCCGCCCACGGATACATGTAGGCCATCTCCATGTCGAAGGCGATGAACAGCAGCGCAAACGTGTAGAAGCGCACGTGATAGCGCGGCCAGGCCGGCTCGCCGCCCGGGGCCACCCGGCGCACCCCGCGGCGGGCCAGGGCGATGGCGTACAGGGCGCCCACGAGGCCGGCCACCAGGATCAGCAGGATGAAGAAGAGGGTGATCGCGTCCATGGCCGAGAACGACCGTGGCTCATCCGCGGCGCATGAGACGCCCGACGGCGGCCATCAGCTCCTCGGTGCGGTCGACCTGGAGCTCCTCGCTGCTCGCTCCCAGCACGCACGAGCGCACGTGGTCATCGAGCAGTCCCAGGGCGACCTTGTCCAGCGCCGCCTGCACGGCGGAGATCTGGGTCAGGACGTCGATGCAGTAGCGATCCTCGTCGACCATGCGCTGGATGCCGCGCACCTGGCCCTCGATGCGGGCGAGGCGGCCGTTGAGCTGATCCTTGGTGGCGGTGTAGCCCCGAACGGGGCGGGAGGTGGCCATGCGGCGCAGCATACCAGATACCCCCCAGGGGTGTGATAGGCTGCGGTGTCATGACCACCATGGAGAGGCAGTACACCGTGACCGGGATGACCTGCGGCCACTGCGAGCTGTCGGTGCAGGAGGAGGTCGAGGAGCTGGCCGGCGTCAGCTCCGCTCAGGCCGACCATGCCACCGGCCGGCTCGTCGTCCGCGGCGACGAGGTGGACGACGCGGCCGTCCGTGCCGCCGTGGTCGAGGCCGGGTACGAGGTGGAGCCATGAGCGCCACCGGTCCGGCCTCTTTCGAGCGCCTCGAGCTGCCCGTCCAGGGCATGACGTGCGCCTCGTGCGCCAGCCGCATCGAACGCAAGCTCAACAAGCTCGAGGGCGTGACCGCCAGGGTCAACTACGCGACCGAGAAGGCCGCAGTGGAGTTCGACCCGGGGCGGATCAGCACCGAGGACCTGCTGGGCACCGTCGAGGCCGCCGGCTACCAGGCCACCCTGCCCCGCGCCACGAGCCGAGAGGTCGAGGAGCCTCCCGAGGAGCGCCACCTGCACTCCCTGCGCCGCCGCCTGCTCGGCGCCGCCGCGCTGACGGTCCCGCTGCTGGTCCTCTCGATGATTCCCGCCCTGCAGTTCACCCACTGGCAGTGGCTGGCGCTGCAACTGGCCACCCCGGTGGTGCTGTGGGCGGGCTGGCCCTTCCACCGCGCCGCCTGGCAGAACCTCAAGCATGCCACCGCGACGATGGACACCCTGGTCAGCGTCGGCACGCTGGCGGCGTGGGGCTGGTCGGTCGTCGCCCTCTTCCTGCTGGGCGCCGGGGAGCCGGGCATGACCATGTCCCTGCAGCCGGTGCTCGACCGCTCGGCGGGCAGTGAGCACATCTACCTGGAGGCCGCGGGGGTGATCGTCACCTTGATCCTGGCCGGCCGCTATTTCGAGGCGCGGGCCAAGCGCCGCGCGGGCGCGGCACTGCAGGCCCTGCTGGAGCTCGGCGCCAAGGACGTGGCGATCCTCGACGAGGACGGGCGCGAGCGCCGCGTGGCGGTCGACGCCCTGCGGGCCGGCGACCGCTTCGTGGTGCGCCC
The DNA here is from genome assembly GCA_035942615.1 of Solirubrobacteraceae bacterium. Classification (GTDB taxonomy): domain Bacteria; phylum Actinomycetota; class Thermoleophilia; order Solirubrobacterales; family Solirubrobacteraceae; genus Siliceabacter. Next base: position 3,854 of record DASZCY010000313.1, read on the forward strand.
CGGCGAGAAGGTGGCCACCGACGGAGTGGTCGAGGAGGGTGCCTCGGCGGTCGACCAGTCGCTGCTGACCGGCGAGTCGGTGCCCGTGGAAAAGCAGCCGGGCGACGAGGTCGTGGGCGCCACCGTCAACGCGGGCGGGCGCCTCGTGGTGCGCGCGACGAAGGTGGGCGCGGACACCGCGCTGGCCCAGATCGCGCGGCTGGTCACCGAGGCCCAGACGGGCAAGGCGCCCGTCCAGCGCCTGGCCGATCGCATCTCCGGCGTGTTCGTGCCGATCGTCATCGGGCTGGCCGCCGCCACCCTGGTCGCCTGGCTGGCGTTGGGTGCCTCGGCGACCTTCGCCTTCGCCGCCGCGGTCGCCGTGCTGATCATCGCCTGCCCGTGTGCGCTTGGCCTGGCCACGCCGACCGCGCTGCTGGTGGGCACCGGCCGCGGCGCGCAGCTGGGCATCCTCATCAAGGGTCCCGAGGTGCTGGAGTCCACGCGGGGCATCGACACCGTCGTGCTTGACAAGACGGGCACGGTGACCACCGGACAGATGCGCCTGGTCGACTTGGCACTCGCCGACGGGGTCGACCGCGAGGAGGCGCTGCGCGTCGTGGGCGGGCTCGAGGACGCCTCGGAGCACCCCATCGCCCAGGCCATCGCCCGCGGAGCGCGCGAGCAGGCGAGCGAGCTCCCGGCGGTCGAGAGCTTCACCAACCGCGAGGGCCTCGGGGTGGAGGGCACGGTCGCGGGGCGGGACGTGGTCGCCGGCCGCCCCGCCCTCTTGGAGGAGCGGGGCCTGTCTCTGGGACCCGAGCTTCAGGCCGCGCGCCGGGCTGCGCAGCAGCAGGGCCGGACGGTCATCGCCGCGGGGTGGGACGGAGAGGCCCGCGCCATCCTCACCGTCGCCGACACGGTCAAGGACTCCAGCCCCGAGGCCGTGGCGCGCCTGCGCGCGCTGGGGCTGAGCACTGTGCTGTTGACCGGCGACAACGAGGCCACCGCGCGCGCGGTGGCCGGCGAGGTCGGCATCGACGAGGTGATCGCCGAGGTCCTGCCCGCCGAGAAGTCCGACGTGGTGCGCGGCCTGCAGTCCGACGGGCGCACGGTGGCCATGGTCGGCGACGGCGTCAACGACGCCCCGGCGCTCGCCCAGGCCGACCTCGGGCTGGCCATCGGCACCGGCACCGACGTGGCCATCGAGGC
>DASZCY010000314.1:0-4176 GCA_035942615.1 Solirubrobacteraceae bacterium
GGGCGCCACGGACTTCCACAGCGTGGACCTCGCCAGCCACGAGGAGGTGCTGCACACCGCCGAAAGGATCGAGACCCTCGGCGTCGAGGCCATCAACGGCGCCGTGCAGGACGCCTCCCTGCAAGGTCCGCTGGGACTCGAGCCGCTCGAGGCGGCCGCGGAGATCGTCTCGGTGGAGGCCCGCCATGCCGCCACGCTGGCCGACCTGCGCAGCCCGCACCGGGCGACCGAGGACTTCTCGCCGCGGTCCTTCGAGGCGGCCAAGGCGCCCGAAGAGGTTCTCAACGAGGCGGGCACCTTCCTGATCACGATGGTTCGCCTGACCGGCCTGCCGGCGCGGGAGGAGACGTGAGCGGCGAGCCGACCTCCCGCCGCGAGGCGCTGGCCGGCGGTGGACGCCGGCTCGGGCTCGCCGTGGCCGCCGGGTCGATGACCGCGGCGTTCGCGGCGGCCGCCCGTCAGGCCCGCGCCCAGGACGTCGAGGTCCCCTCGACGCTGGTGGAGGTCCTGAACTTCGTGCTTACCCTCGAGCGCTTGGAGGCGGGCTTCTACGAGGAGGGACTGGGCACCGCGGGGCTCATCCCCCCCGCGGACGAGGTCGTCTTCGCCACCCTGCGCCGCCAGGAAGCCGACCACGTGGACCTCCTCGAGGAGCTGCTGGGCGAGAAGGCCGGCCCCGAGCCGGAGTTCGACTTCACGGCGGGCGGGCGCCTCCCGGCCCTCTCCGACTACGAGACTTTCAAGCTCCTGGCCCAGGCCTTCGAGGACACGGGCGTTCGCGCCCTCAAGGGCGCGGCGATCGCGGAGGCCGCCAAGCCCTTCGTCGAGGATCGTGAGCTCCTCACCCGCATCCTGCGCATCCACTCGGTGGAGGCCCGTCACGCCGCGCAGGTGCGCCGGCTGCGCGGCCGCCCGGGATGGTGGCCCTCCGACCTGGACGAGACGACCGCCGTGATCGAGGAGGTCTACGCCACCGACCGGTCGCTGGCCGAGGAGGAGCGGTCCTGGGCGGTCACCGAACCGGTCGTCAAGTACGGCGTCGACGTGGCCCGGGTCGCCGGGGTCAGCCCGCGTCAGGCCCGGGAAGCCTTCGAGGAGCCGCTGGGCATGGCCTACGTGCGGGAGCTCGTGGAGCCGTTCATCGTCGACCTCTGAGCGTCAGGGCAGCGGCAGGCTGGCGCTGGTGAGCAACCAGCGCTCCCCCGTGTCCTCCAGCTCGACCGTGCTCTCCTCGTCTCCGGCGCGAACCCGCGCCTCGGCCAGACCCCCGGTGACCTCCAGCTGGACGATCTGCGCCTGGCGGAAGCGCTCGAGGGCACGGACCTGGCTGATGACATCTTCACCCACGTCCTCGCCGGGCGGCGTCAGCTGGAGGACCCGCTCGCACCCGGCCGCGCCGCCCTCCGCCTCCAGGAAGACCTCCGCCGCCGGCTCGTTGAGGATCTCCAGGGCCTCGAGGCCCTCGCCCTCGGCGCAGACCTGGAGAAAGGTCTGCAACGTCTGACGGGCGACGAAGGCGTTGTCGACGCGGACCGGAACGTCGTTCTCGCCGCAGGCCACAAGCGCCAGCGCCGCCAGCACCGCGCCGGCGGCGGCGAGCGGACGGCCACGGAGACCCATGGGCGATCCCTACCCGCTTCCCTTCACCACGAACGCCCGGAGGCTGGCCGTGACCAGCCCCCCTCAGCTCGCGGAGGGTCGGCGCGAGGCCTGCGGCGTGCGGGCATCGCCGAAGAGGTCGCCGGGGCAGCGCCCCCCATGGTCATCCCTTCCTTACCCAGGAGCCCGCGCTGCTGGTACCCGTGGCGCCGGTGAGCGCCACCTGTGGCGGCATCGTCCTGGCGCTGCCCTACGCGCTGTTGATCCCCATGATGCCGGCCTCCCAGCACGGCCTGCTCAGCGGCTTCTACCGCGTGTCCCGGGGGTTGCGCCTCATGGCCGGGCTCCTGCTGGCCGGCGCGGCGCATCGAGATCCTGCGCGCCTTCGGTGACCCCCTGGGAACGTAGGGCTACGCGGCGGTGTGGGCGGCCGCGGGCGGCCTGCTCGTGGCGAGCATCCCGCTTGGCGCGGCGCCTGGAGCGCTCGAACGCCTGAGCAGCCTGACCCACGGCCCCACCTCAGGTCACCCTGTGCAGCTTCTCGGGGTGGTGGACCGCGGTGGCGCCCGACTTCTCGCTGCGCACCAGGTACTGGGGCTTGTCCTTGGAGGCCTTGACCTTGCGCCCGCCGGCCTCGGTCTCCTCGGTGATCTTCCGTTCGACCGTGCCGATCGAGCTCTGGTTGCCGGCCTCCCACGTCACCCGGTCGCCCTTGTTGAACGACTGTGCCATTCAGACCCCTTCCTGGGGCACCCCGGTCAAGGCGACCTGCTCGATCAGCCCGTCGAGCTTCTCGGCTGCCGCGCGCTCCTGGTCGAGGATGCGCTCGGCCATCAGCACGGTCTCCTGGTCGCCTGCCCGCTGGGCGACCGTGCGCAGCATGCGGTAGGACGCGATCTCCAGGTGCTCGAAGGCGTAGGCCTGGATGGCGATCTTGCCGGTGGTGTCGGGGGCGGACTTGGCCAGGGCGCCCGTGGCCATGGCGCCGCCCTTCTGGGCGAGGTCCTTGACCTTGGACGGCGAGGCGGCGTACGCCTCGAGGCGCTCGCGCACCAGGCGCTCCTGCTCCTCGGTCTCGGCCAGGTGCTCGCGCAGCACGCTGGCCAGCTGGGGGTCCTCGACGCTCTCGGCGCCGGTCCTGAGCTGCTCGAGCGCGTTCTGCTCGGTGCTGTGCACATCGGTGAGATACTTGACGAGCTGCTCCTGCAGGGTGTTGGGCGCCATGGGGGCCTCCCGGATCGGTGGTCGGGCCAGACCCTTGGCTACCCGCGCGCCGAGCCCGCCAACGATGTCGTCGTGCCGGTACCCGGCCCGGGGGTTGCCGTCGCCTGGACGACCATCGTGTTTGACCGGGGGTTGGGCGGCGTAGCCCTCCTGCCCATATGGCTCCCATCGTCGCTCTCACCGGCGCCACCTCCGGCGTCGGCCGCGCGATCGCGCGGCGCTTTGCCCGGGACGGTGCCCAGCTGGGCCTCATCGCCCGCAGCCAAGACGGCCTCGACGCCGCCGTCCGCGACGTGCAGCAGGCCGGCGGTCACGCGATCGCGCTGCCCTGCGACGTCGCCGACGCGGACGCGGTGGAGGCCGCCGCCGGCGCGATCGAGGACGCCCTGGGGCCGATCGACATCTGGATCAACGACGCCATGACCACCGTGTTCGCCTTCTTCGAGGACATCGAGCCCGAGGAGTTCCGGCGCGCCACCGAGGTGACCTATCTGGGCTTTGTGTGGGGCACGCGGGCGGCGCTGCGACGCATGCTGCCCCGCGACCGGGGCACGATCGTGCAGGTCGGCTCGGCCATCGCCTACCGCGGCATCCCCCTGCAAAGTCCCTACTGCGGGGCCAAGCAGGCGACGAAGGGCTTCCAGGAGTCCCTGCGCACCGAGCTGCGCCACAAGGGCTCCAAGGTGCACGCCACGATGGTCCAGCTTCCGGGCCTGAACACCCCGCAGTTCGAGCACTGCCTCTCGAAGTTCGACAAGCGTCCCATGCCGGTGGCGCCCGTCTATCAGCCTGAGGTCGCCGCCGAGGCGGTGCACTGGGCCGCTCACCACAGGCGCCGGGAGATCTACGTGGGCCTCCCGGCCGTGTACACGATCCTGGGCGCCAAGGTCTCGGCCGGGATCATCGAGCGCTACCTGGCGCGCACCGCGGTCGGCGGCCAGCTCTCCCAGACGCCGCTGGAGGAGGACCGGCCCGACAACCTCTTCGAGCCGGTCGCGGGCGATCCGGGCGCGCACGGTCCCTACGACGACTCCGCCCACGAGCGCAGCATCCAGCTCTTCCTCTCCAAGCATCGACGTACCCTGGGTGTCGCCGGCGCGCTGGTCGGTGCCGCCGCGGCCCTCGCGGGCCGGGGCTAGCGCGGGGCCATACGACTGCCCCATGAGCACAGCGCACGAAGGCGCGGTCACCCGGCCACGCCCCGGGGGCGGAACGTGGCAGCCCGCCCCGTCTGAGAACAGCCGGGACCGCGAGCGACGCACCATCGCGCTCCTCGCGCTGCCCACGCTGGGTTTCGCGCTGTCGACCACGGTGGTCACCACCTACCTGCCGGTCGTCGCCTCGGTCTTCGTG
>DASZCY010000315.1:0-1770 GCA_035942615.1 Solirubrobacteraceae bacterium
GTGCTGGCACAGCGGCAGATGCTCCAGGCGCACGCCCGCGTGGATGGTCATGTAGTCCACGCCCTGGCGGGCCTGGCGCTCGATGACCTCCAGCAGCAGGTCGGCGGTGAGATCCTCGGGAGCCTTGACACGTTCCAAAGCCTGGTAGATGGGCACGGTGCCGATCGGCACGGTCGCCACCTCGAGGATGGCCCGGCGCGTCTCGTCGATGCGCTTGCCCGTCGAGAGGTCCATGACGGTGTCCGCGCCCCAGCGCTGGGAGAGGTGGAGCTTCTCGACTTCCTCGTCCAGGGAGGAGGAGGTGGGCGAGCTGCCGATGTTGGCGTTGATCTTCACACCCGCCTTGAGCCCGATGGCCATGGGATCCAGCGCCCCGGCGAGGTGGTGCACGTTGGCGGGGATGATCATCCGCCCGCGGGCGACCTCCTCGCGCACGGTCTGCACGGGTAGCTGCTCGCGCTCGGCGACGCGCTCCATGGCCGGCGAGATCTCGCTTCTGCACGCGATGGCGCGCTGGGTGACGGCGGACATGCGACTTCTCCCTTCGCCGGTGTGAACCGGAGCAGGTTCGTCGGGTCGGCGCTAGGAAGCGCCCTCTCAGCCCCTCGTGCAGGGACCCCCCGGGTGTGCGGTCGCCCCTGACGTACCCATGGTTGATCCCCCCAACACCGGGTGAGCCGACCGCCCATGCGCCCTCTCTTCGCCCGCGGGCGAGGTACAGAACCCGCCGGCACGCTGCACGTGGTCGATCCCAGCCCGCTCAACTGGCTGTACATCACCTACAACACCGTCGAGGAGCTCGTGCGCGTCACGCGCGCGGGCAAGATCCGCCCTGCGGCGATGCTCGCCTACCGCTGGCGCGACGACCGCACCCTCCAGGTGCGCGTGCGCAAGGGGGCGCGCTTTCCCGACGGCGAGCCGCTGACGGCGGCGAGCGTGAAGCGCAGCTTCGACGAGCAGCAGCGCTGGCACGCGCCCCACCCGCCGGGCACCCACTTCAACATCGATCCGCGCACGCGCTGCGAGGTGGTCTCCCAGCGCACGGTGCGCTTCCACCTGCCCGAGCCCGACGGCCTGGTGATCGGCAAGCTGCGCGCGACGCACATCATGAGCACGCGCTTCTGGGAGGAGGTCGGCTTCGGCTACGCCCGCCAGGGCAGTGGCGAGGGCCACTGGTGAGTGATCGACGCCCCGGGCCCGTGGGGCACCGGACCGTTCATGCTCGCCGAAGGTGCCTCGATCATCGACGCCGAGCGGGCCGTCATCCGCGCTGAGCCGCTGGCCTGCATCTGGCAGTACGCCGAGCAGCGCTCCGAGCGGGTGCGCCTGGTCGCCAACCCCGACTACTGGGATCGCCGCCGCGGCCCGCGGCCGGCCGAGGTGGTGTTCCGCAACGATCTGCCTCCCGAGCGGGCGCTCGAGTTGGTGTGCACGGGCGAGGGGGAGGTCGACATCGTCACCGAGGTGCCGCACGCGCAGGCCGCTCGCGTAGAGGCCTCCCAGCACGCGCGCCTGGTGGCCGTCGACTCGGCCATGGCGGTGGCCGGAGTGATCGACCGCGACGCGGCAGACTTCCCGCTGGCCGACCGCCGCGCGCGCCAGGCGCTCAACCTCGCCGTCGACCGCGAGGCGCTCGTGCGCGACGCGGTGTTTGGCCGCGGCCGTCCGATGAGCGGGCTCACCCCGCCTACCTGGCTCACCGCCGCCCACCGCGCCGCCGACCGCCTGCGCCCCTACCCCCACGACCCCGAGCGGGCCGCGGGGCTGTGG
>DASZCY010000316.1:0-9821 GCA_035942615.1 Solirubrobacteraceae bacterium
TGCTGCGCCTGGCCGCCATCGCCGACCCCCCGCCGGGCGGCGGCCGCGGGCCGGTGGCCTGGGGCGCCCGCGACCGCCTCGGGGACCGGCTGGGCGACGCGGGCGCGCAGCTGCTAGGCAGCGAGCAGGCCACCGTGGGCATGGGCTTTGCCTCCCAGGAGGAGGCGGTGGAGCGCCTGTGCGCGGTGCTGGGCCCGCTGGCCGGCGCGTTCGCCCGCCTGCCCGGCGAGGAGGCCACCACCCTGCGCACCGCGGTGCAGCGCGCCGTGGCCGCCGAGGCCACCACCCGAGGCGAGCGCACGCTGCTGAGCGGCGAGGTCCTCCTGGTCGTGGCCCAGCGCCTCCCGGACTGAGTCGCCTCCCCGGCCTACGACCGACCTCGTGGCGGCCCGCGCCGGGATTGGTGGTCATGCGTCCGCGGGTACAGTGCAGGCTCAGAGCGGCTTGGGGGTCGCAAGCGGGTGACGCTGCGGACTCGGGGCCTGCCATCCGATCCAGCGAAAGGGGTTTTCGTGGCGCGCAAGCGACCGACGGCCTCCGACGAACAGCCCGATCTCGCCAGTCTCGCCTCTGACGCGCCAGACGCCCGCGTGCGCATTCGCATCGAGGCTCCCGCGCGGGCGCGAAGCGAACCGCTGGCGCCCGCAGAGTTCAAGGCGCTGGGGCGTATGGTGGAGCGAGGAGGCCTTCCTCTTCACGTCGTCCTGGCACGCCTTCGATGAGACCGGACACGGTGAATCGCGACGATGAGCCAGCACGCGAGGAGCCCCGCGGCGGTGATCTGCTGTCGCGCATCTCCACGGAGATGACGCGGGCGCAGAAGCGGTACTTCGGTGTGGGCCCGACGTCGACGAAGTCCTACATGCTCGACGACTTCCTGATGATCGTCATGCGCGGCAGCCAGACGGTGGCCGAGAAGACGATGCTCGACTTCGGCAAGGAAGACCTCGTGCGCGCGTTCCGGCAGTCCTTCGAGAACGAGATGACCGCCAAGCTGACCGGCATGATCGAGGAGCTGACCGGTCGCAAGGTCCTGGGCTATCAGAGCCAGATCCTGTTCGAGCCCGAGGTCGTGGTCGAGCTGTTCTTCTTCGACCGCGCTGCCGACGAGGCCGAGGTCAGCGCGACCGCCGAGGGCCAGCTTGAGGACCCCGAGGTGGGCCAGGCGCGCTCGGGGATCGAGCAGGAGGACGTGTCGGGGCGCATTCCCGCCGACTGATCGCCAGCCGCCCGGGTGCCACCACGGGCGCTGTTCGCATCACCCCGCAGGACGCCGGCAGCGCGATGTCCCTGGGTTCTCGAGGCCCACTGGGGGTAGGCCGCCGCCGCGGCGGGTCGGCAACGCCCGCGTCTCGAGGCGCGCTGGGGGCCGGGTGGGGTCGGCCTGCCGCCCTACACTGCCGGTGACCGGGGTGTCGCAGCGCGACGCGAGGTGAGCGCCCCGAGAAGGCGGGAGGAAACGTGGCGCTCGTCAGCCGGGCGTCGCGGGTCTCCTGGAAGCAGACAACCCGCTCCGGGAGGACCTACCGTGCATCGCCCACCAGCTCTCGACGTTCCGTCGGGGCCACCGACCGCCGATGGCCATGCCCGGGCGCGCGAACGCCCCGACGGCCGTCTGAACGCCGCGATCTCCAACGCCGTGGTGGGCATCTTCCGCGACTATCTGGGTCGTGGGCCCACCAAGGCACGCACGTCCATCCGCGACAACGTCGTCCTCGTGGTGCTCGAGGAGACGTTGACCAAGGCCGAGAAGGTGCTGGTGGACCAGGGCCAGGCAGAGGCCATGATGCAGATGCGTCGCGCCCTGCAGGAGACGATGCGCGAGACTCTCACCGACGCCGTGACCCAGCTCACCGCACGGAAGGGCATCGCCTTCATGAGCGACAACCATGCCGGCCCCGACCTCGCCGCCGAGGTCTTCGTGTTGGAAGCCGCCCCCCAGGACGGACGCCCCCCACAGAACGAAGGGCCCTGAGCGGCCTGCCAGGCGGCGTACGTCACGACAGCCGGGCTTCGGCGGCCTCAGCGCCTCTGCCTGACGCTGAGCGGAGCCTGGCCTCCGTGCCGCTGCAGCAAGAGGCCTGCGAGGGCGAGGAGGCGCCCTTTGCCATACTGTCGCGCCCCATGCCCAAGATGAAGACCCACTCGGGCGCCAAGAAGCGCTTCAAGGTCACCGCCAGGGGCAAGGTGCGCGGCCGTCACGCCTTCACGAGCCACATCCTCGAGAAGAAGTCGCCCAAGCGCAAGCGCCGGCTCAGTCAGCCGACCTACCTGCACAAGGAGGACGAGCGCCGGGTCAAGGAGATGCTCGGGGTGAAGCGATGACGCGGGTCAAGCGCTCCGTCCACGCGCGCAAGAAGCGCCGCGCCACCCTCGAGCGGGCCAAGGGCTACCGCGGGGAGGCGCACTCCAACTACAAGCGCGCCAAGGAAGCGGTCATGAAGGCCGACTCCTACGCCTACCGCGACCGGCGCAACCGCAAGCGCGACTTCCGCCGCCTGTGGATCACGCGCATCAACGCCGCCGCGCGCCAGCACGGCCTGACCTATGCGACCTTCATGCACGGGATCGCCGCCGCGGGCATCGAGCTGGACCGCAAGGTCCTGGCCGACATCGCCGTGCGCGACCCCGAGACCTTCCGCCGATTCGCCGATGCCGCCCGCGAGGCGTCGGCCGCCTAGCACGCACCAGCCGACATCGACCACCTCCCGGGCGCCGCTTCCTCCAGGACGGCGCCCTTTTTCGTTTGTGATCACCTCTCCCCACAACCCGCTCCTCAAGGACATCCGCCGCCTGCAGCGCCGGCGCGACGGGCGCTTCGTGGCCGAGGGCGAGGACCTGCTGGCCGCCGCCGACGCCGCGGGCTGGCAGGCGCTCGCGCGCCTGCGCGCCGGGGTGGAGGTGCAGGCCGAGGTGCTCGCCAAGGTGTCCGCCCTGGGCTCGGGCACCCGCGAGCTGGGCGTCTTCGCCGAGCGCTGGGCACCGGCTCCGCTCGGGCCGCTGTGCGTGCACCTGCACGGCGTGGGGGATCCCGGCAACGTCGGGGCGGTGCTGCGCGGCGCGCACGCCTTCGGGGCCGCGAGCGTGGTGCTGGGTCCCGGCTGTGCCGATCCGTTCTCTCCCAAGGCCGTGCGGGCGTCGATGGGCGCGGTGTTCACGGTGCCCGTGGCCCGGGGCGAGGTGGAGGATCTGCCGGGGGAGCGGGTGGCGCTCGTGGCGGGCGAGGGCGAGTCGCTGGCGGGGGTCGCGGCGGGCAGAGCGAGCCCGCCGCCCTCCGGCGCCCAAGCCGCCGCGGCCGCCGCGGGCCCCGCCCTGTCGCTGGTCGTCGGCGCCGAGCGCGCCGGCCTGCCGGGCGAGGTAAAGGCCACGTGCGACCGGGTCGCCCATATCCCCATCCGCGGCGACTCGCTCAACGCGGCCATGGCGGCCACGATCGGTCTCTACGAGCTCGCGGGTAGGTTGGCGGGGTGATCGAGCGCATCGAGCAGCTGCGCGCCGAGGGCGAGCGCGCCGTGGCCGGCGCGGCGACCACCGCCGCCCTGGAGGAGGCGCGCGTGCGCCACCTGGGCCGCCGCGCCGAACTGCCCAACCTGCTGCGCGGCGTGGCCGAGCTTCCGCCCGATGAGCGCGCCCAGGTGGGCAGGGCGGCCAACCAGGTCCGCCAGGCCCTCGAGGCCCAGATCGCCGCCCGCGCGCAGCAGCTCGAGGCCGCCGAGCTCGACGCCCGTCTGGCCGCCGACCGCGTCGACGTGACCCTGCCCGGCGACCCCCCGCAGCCCGCCGGGCGCCTGCATCTGCTCACCGCCACGCGCCGCGAGATCGAGGACGTCTTCCTGGGGCTGGGCTTCACCGTGCTGGAGGGCCCCGAGGTCGAGCTCGTGCACTACAACTTCGACGCGCTCAACCACGCCCCCAACCACCCGTCGCGCGACCGGACCGACACCTTCTACGTGGCCCAGGAAGGGCGCCCGGAGGCCGCCGACCCCTCCCCGGCCGCCGGCCGGGAGGACCCGCGCAGCACGCTCGTGCTCAGGACCCACACCTCGCCCATGCAGGTCCGCGCCATGGAGAGCCATCCACCGCCGCTGTACGTCGTCATCCCTGGGCGGGTGTACCGCCGCGACTCGGACGCCACGCACACCCCGCAGTTTCACCAGGTCGAGGGCCTGGCGGTGGACGAGGACATCACGCTGGCCGATCTCAAGGGCACGCTGCTGGCCTTCGCGCGCGCGATCTTCGGACCCGAGCGCGACGTGCGTCTGCGCCCCCACTTCTTCCCGTTCACAGAGCCCAGCGTCGAGATCGACGTGTCGTGCTTCAACTGCAAGCAGGGTTACCTCGGTGACGGCTCGCGCTGCCCGCTGTGCAAGGGCACGAGCTGGCTGGAGATCCTCGGGGCGGGCGAGGTGGACCCCAACGTCTACGCCTACGTCTCGGATGACCGCTACGACCCCGAGCGCATCTCGGGCTTCGCCTTCGGGCTGGGCATCGAGCGCATCGCCATGCTCAGGCACGCGGTCCCCGACCTGCGCCTGCTCTACGACAACGACCTGCGCTTCCTGGAGCAGTTCGGATGAGGGTCCCCCTCGAGTGGCTGCAGGAGTTCTGCGCGCCCGATCTGTCCGCGCGCGAGCTGGCCTCGCGCCTGGACCTGACTGGCACCAAGGTCGAGCGCGTGCATCGCCACGGCCCCGACGCGCTCGACCTCTTCGTGGTCGGCCGGGTGCTGGCCGTCGAGCAGCACCCCGACGCCGATCGCCTGCGCGTCTGCCGTGTCGCCCAGGGGGAGGGCGACGTGGCCCAGATCATCTGCGGTGCGCCCAACGTGGCCCACGACCAGACGGTCGCGGTGGCCCAGCCCGGGGCGGTCCTGCCCGACGGCACCAGGCTCGGGCGCGCGAAGCTGCGCGGCGTCGAGTCGGAGGGGATGATCCTGGCCGAGGACGAGCTGGGCATCGGCGTCGACCACGCCGGGATCCTCGTGCTTGACGACGTCGGCTCGGGCGAGGAGTCCGACGAGCTGGTGCCCGGCACGCCGCTGGTCGACCTGGTGCCGGGCCTGGCCACCGACGTGCTCGAGGTGGAGATCACACCCAACCGGCCGGACTGCCTGGGGGTGTACGGCGTGGCACGTGAGGTGCACGCGGCCACCGGCGCTCCGCTGCGGGTGGCGCCGTGGGAGGGAGGGCTGCCCTCCGGCTGGGCGGGGGAGGTCGACGGCGCCCACGTCGAGGTGCGCGATCCCGACCTGTGCCCGCGCTTCACCGCCGTCGTCTACGACGACGTACGCGTCGGTCCTTCGCCGCCTTGGCTCAAGGCGCGCCTGATGGCCGCCGGCCAGCGGCCCATCAACAACGTGGTGGACATCACCAACTACGCGATGCTGCTCACCGGCCAGCCCCTGCACGCCTTCGACCTCGACCGGGTGGTGGGTGGCACCCTGGTCGTGCGTCGCGCGCAGGAGGGCGAGGAGCTCCTCACGCTCGACGGCCAGACCCGCCGGCTGGACGGCGAGATGGTGCTCATCGCCGACGGCGACGGGCCGACGTCGATCGCCGGGGTGATGGGCGGCGCGCGCTCCGAGGTCCACGACGACACCACCACCGTGCTCATGGAGGTGGCCACCTGGGACGGGCCCAACATCCACCGCACCTCCCAGGTGCTGGGGCTGCGCAGCGAGGCCGGCGGACGCTTCGAGAAGGGCCTTGCCCCCGAGCAGACGCTCGAGGCCCAGAGCGTCGCCCACGGGCTGATGGTCGATCTGTGTGGCGCGATGCCCCGGCCGGGGCTGATCGATGTCGGCGGGGCGGGACCCGATCCCGAGCCCATCCTGCTGCGCAGGGCCACGGTCACCCGCCTGCTGGGCTGGGAGATCACGCGCGAGCGCCAGGCAGAAATCTTGCGCGCGCTGGGCTTCGGGGTGCAGGAGGTGCCGGGGGAGGCCGCCGGCGCCGTGCCCTTCGCGGCCGGCGGCGAGGCGCTGGCGGTCAGCGTGCCGCCCTTCCGCCGCCTCGACGTCTCCCGCGAGGCTGACCTGGTCGAGGAGATCGCGCGCATCGATGGCCTCGACGCCCTGCCCGCAACCCTGCCCGCCCGCCGCGGCGCGAGCGGCCTGCTCATGCGCCCCCAGCGCTTGCGCCGGCGCGCCGAGGATGTGCTGGTCGGCCGCGGCCTGCACGAGGTGGTGGGCTGGAGCTTCACCTCCCGCGAGCTGCTGGACCGCCTGCGCCTGCCCGCCGACAGCCCGCTGCGCGCGGTGGTGGCGCTGGAGAACCCCATGAGCGAGGCGCAGGCGATCCTGCGCCCCACGGTGCTGGGCTCGCTGCTGGACGCCGCGCGCCACAACGTCGCCCACGGGCGGCGCGACCTCGCGCTCTTCGAGTCCGGCGCGGTGTACCGCAGGGGTGGGGGGCGCCTGCCCCACGAGCACCACGCGCTGGCCATCCTGCTGCACGGCGCGCTCCAGCCCGCCACGTGGGGCACGCCCCAACCCCCGCGGGCCTCCTTCTTCGCCGCCAAGGGGGTGCTCGCCGCGGTGCTGGATACCCTGCGCGTCGAGTGGGCGATCGTGCCTGCCGAGGAGCCCTACCTGCACCCGGGGCGCAGCGCCGCGGTCCTGGTGGCCGGGGAGAGGGTGGGCTTCCTGGGCGAGGTCCACCCCCTGGTCGCGCGCACCTGGGAGCTCGACGACCCGGTGGCCACCTTCGCCGTCGACCTGGGCCGCGTCGTCGCCGCCGGCCCGGAGGTCGAGCGCTACGTCGACCTCACCACGCACCCCGCGGTGCGCCAGGACCTCGCGGTCATCGTGCCCGCCGGGGTGCCCGCCGCGCGCGTGGTCGAGGTCGCCACCCGGGCGGGCGGGAGCCTGCTGGCGCGCACCGAGGTCTTCGATGTCTACGAGGGCGAGCAGGTGGGAGAGGGGCGGCGCTCGCTGGCGCTGCACCTCGAGTTCCGCGCGACGGACCGCACGCTGACCGACCAGGACGCCGACCGCGCGCGCGCGACGATCGTGCGGGCGCTGGGCGACGAGCTGGGGGCGGTGCCCCGTGGCGACTAGCACCGGCTCCCCGCGGGTGCTGGTCGCCGGCGCCTCGGGGTACACGGGCGCGCTGGCCGCCCGCCTGATCGACCGCCACCCGCACTTCGCGCTGGCCGCGGTCACCTCGCGCAGCGACGTGGGCATGCGCCTGGACGACCTCTATCCCCACCACCGCGTCGGGTCCGTGCTCGAGGAGCTCGACCTCGACCGCCACGCCGAGGTCGACGCGGCCATCGTCGCCTATCCCCACGGGGCCGCCGCCCCGGTGGTCGCCGCCCTGCGTGAGCGCGGCGTGCGCGTGGTGGACCTCAGCGCCGACTTCCGCCTGCGCGACCGGGCGACCTACGAGGCGTGGTATGGCCAGCACGGCGCCCCCGAGCTGCTGTCCACCGGCGCCTACGGGCTGCCCGAGCTGCACCGCGAGGCGATCGCGGGCGCCGACATCGTGGCCAACCCCGGCTGCTTTCCCACTGCCGCCCTGATCGCGCTTGCGCCCCTGGCGCGCGCGGGGCTGATCGCCGACGTGGTGGTCGACGTCAAGACCGGCGTCAGTGGCGCCGGGCGTGCCGCCAGCGCCACCACTCACTTCGTCTCCGTGGACGGCAACGTGACGCCCTACAAGGTCGAAGGCCACCGCCACGCCCCGGAGGTCGACCAGGAGCTGGCCGCGCTGGGCGCGGCGGTGACCTCCACCGTGGTGCCCCACCTGGTGCCCGTCGACCAGGGCGAGCTGGTCTCCTGCTACGTGACCCCGGCCGATGACCTCGGCGACCTGCGCGCCCGCTACGAGGACGCCTACGCCGCCGAGCCCTTCGTCGAGCTGGCCGACGCACCGCCCGGCCCGCGCGACGTGCGCGACACCAACGTCGCGCGCCTGTTCTGCCACCACGACCGGCGCACGGGCAAGGCGCTGCTCTTCTGCACGGTGGACAACCTCTGGAAGGGCGCCTCCTCCCAGGCCGTCCAGAACCTCAACCTGATGTTCGCCCGCGACGAGCGGGAGGGCCTGTGGCCGTAGGCACCTCGACCTTCTCCTCGCGCTGGGTGGAGCGCCCCGCGCACGTGCGCGACCTGCCCGGCGGGCTGCCGCGGGGCTTTCGCGCGGCCGGCGTGGCGGCGGGCATCAAGCCCTCCGGGCGCCCCGACGTCGCGCTGCTGGTCTCCGACATCCCCGACACCACCAGCGCCGCGCGCTTCACCCGCTCGGCCACCCAGGCCCCACCCGTGCTGCTCACCCGCGAGCGCTGCCGGCTCGATGCCCTGCGCGCCGTGGCCGTCAACGCGGGCAACGCCAACTGCGCCGTCGGCGATCCGGGCCTCGAGGCCGCTGCGCGCATGCAGGCCATCGGCGCGCGGCTGGCCGGCGTGGACGACGCCCAGTGCGCGGTGTGCTCCACCGGCGTGATCGGGGTGGCGCTGGACGTCGACGCGGTGGCGCGCGGCCTGGAGGCGGCCGCCGAGCGGCTGGCCGATGACGGGGAGGAGGCGCTGGCCGGCGCCATCCGCACCACCGACGCCTTCGAGAAGCACGCCTCCCTGGAGGTCGAGCTGCCCTCGGGGAGCGTGCGCCTCAGCGCCCAGGCCAAGGGCGCGGGGATGATCGCTCCGGCCTTCTCGGCCACGCTGCTGTGCTTCGTGCAGACCGACGCCGCGCTGAGCCCCGAGACCGCCGACCTGCTCTTCGGCGTGTGCGTCAAGCGCTCGTTCGACCGCGTCACCGTGGACGGGCAGCTGTCGACCAACGATACCGCGCTGCTGCTGTGCTCGGGGGCCAGCGGGGTGCGCGTGGAGCCCCAGACCGAGGACGAGCTGCGTTTCGGCGAGGCGCTGGACGCGCTCCTGCGCCGCCTGGCGCTGCTCATCGTGCGCGACGGCGAGGGGGCCCGGCGCGTGGGCCGCGTGGTGGTGCGCGGCGGCGAGGGCGACGAGGTGGAGGCCGCCGCGCGCGCGGTGGCCGACTCCCCGCTGGTCAAGACCGCGCTGTACGGCGGCGACCCCAACTGGGGGCGCATCGTCCAGGCGGTGGGCATGGCCCTGCCCGGCGCGGCGCCGCTGGCCCTCGACGTGGACATCGAGGGCGTGGCGGTGTGCCGCGCCGGCGCCGCCGTGGCCCACGACCACGCCGACCTCGCGTGCCGGGTGGCGCGCGACGAGGTCGAGTACGTGGTTGGCCTGCCGGGCAGCGGCGCGGAGACCGAGGTCTTCTTCAGCGACCTGGGCCACGAGTACGTCAACGTCAACGCGGAGTACACGACATGACCTCTCGTCCCGAGGCCTCCGAGCGCGTCGGCACCCTCCTCGAGGCGTTGCCCTACATCCGCGAGTTCCACGGGCGCACCGTGGTCATCAAGTACGGCGGCGCGGCCATGAGCGATCCCCAGCTGCGCGAGGAGTTCGCTCGCGACGTGGTGCTGCTCAAGTACGTGGGAATGAACCCTGTGGTGGTGCACGGCGGCGGGCCGGACATCACCTTCTACATGGAGCGCCTGGGGCTGCCCGTGGAGTTCGTCAGCGGCCTGCGCGTCAGCGACCGCGAGACGGTGGAGATCGCCAAGATGGTCCTGGTGGGGAAGGTCAACAAGGACATCGTGCTGCGCCTCAACCGCCACGGCCAGTCGGCCATCTGGTTGTGCGGCGACGACGGCATGCTCTTCACCGTGAAGAAGCAGCTTGGCGCGGACGACCGCGACATCGGCTTCGTGGGGCGCATCGAGCGCGTGGACGTCGACGTGCTCCTCCACGTGGCCGAGGACTACATCCCGGGCGTCGCCTCGGTGGGCGC
>DASZCY010000317.1:0-3154 GCA_035942615.1 Solirubrobacteraceae bacterium
CGTTCCGCCTGCGGCGCCTGGGCGACGTGCGGCTGATCAACGAGAGCGTGATGGTCCACAAGCGCGTGACCCACTCCTACGAGAACCGCCGCTCACGCTGGTGGAACGCGATCCTGCCCGGCCAGTTCTGGCCCACGCCGCTCGAGCGCTTCTGGCAGAACCTCTGCGGGCTTCGCAACTACCTGTGGGTCAAACGCGAGTACGAGGGCCAGGGCGCCCTGTCGGCCGTCGGGACGACGGCCCAGTTCATGATCAAGGCGCTGCTCTACGACGAGCAGCCCCTGCGCCGCCTGCCGTGGATCGTGCGCTTCGCGCGTCAGGGCCGGCGCGGCGAGTTCCACACCATCCCACCCGCGCGCTGGGTGGAGATGGTGCGTGCGGGCAAGGTGTAGGGCGCCATCGCGGTCGGCTACGCTTGCGGCAGGTGCCGATGATGCGCAGCTTTCCCCCGCCGGCTGCGTTCTAGCTCCCTGACCATGTCCGGAAAGCTCGCGATCGTCCCTGCCTACAACGAGGAGGCCAGCGTTGCCTTCGTCGTGGGTGAGCTGCGCGAGTACACCCCCGAGTTCGATGTCGTCGTCGTCGATGACGGCTCGACCGATGGGACCAGCCGCGTCGCACGCGAGGCCGGTGCAGCCGTACTAAGGATGCCGTTCAACCTGGGCATCGGGGGAACGGTCCAGGCCGGCTACCAGTATGCGCTCGAGCGCGACTACGACTTCGCGGTGCAGGTCGACGGCGACGGTCAGCACGATGCGCGTGAGATCTCCACCCTGCTGGGCCATCTGCGCTCCAACCCCGATATCGACATGGTCACCGGTTCGCGCTTCCTGCGCATCGAAGAGGACTGCCATCGCAGCACGCGCCCGCGACGGGCGGGCATCGCCATCTTCTCCCGGGTCCTCTCGCTGATCACGGGTCAGCCCGTCACCGATCCGACATCGGGCTTTCGCATGACCAACCGCCGTGGCATCGCCCTCTTCGCGCGTGACTACCCCCACGACTATCCCGAGGTGGAGGCGGTGCTCATGATCCACGCCCACCGGCTGCGCAGCGCCGAGGTGCCCGTGCGTATGCGTCCGCGCACGACCGGCGTCTCGTCGATCAACCCCTCCCGGTCGGCCTACTACATGATCAAGGTGCTCCTGGCCGTCTGCGTGGGCCTGTGTCGCGCCCGCCCGGTGGTCGAGGCGGGCGACCGCTCACCGGTCGCCGCCGAGTCCTCGATCTAGTGGCCAACCCGGCGGCGCCAGCCCCGCGGACCACGGGCAGGGGGCTGGTCGCCACGCCGCCGCGCTTCAGTGTCTCGGCGGTGGTGGTCACCTACCGTGAGGTCGAGCTCACCTTGGAGGCGGTGGCCAGCCTCAAGGCCCAGTCGGTCCCCGTGGAGCAGATCGTGGTCGTCGACAACGATCCTGAGCACTCCGTGCGCGAGCCTATGCAGGCCGCCCACCCCGACGTGCTCCTGCTCAACGAGGACAACATCGGCTACGCGCCCGCCTGCAACCGGGGTGCCGCGGTGAGCTCGGGTGAGTGGCTGTTCTTTCTCAACCCCGACGCTGCGGCGGCGCCGGACTGCCTGGAGCGACTGCTCGCCGTCGCCGACCAGCACCCCCAGGCGGGCATCGTCACCCCGCAGATCCTGTTCCCGGACGGCGAGACGATCAACGCGGGGGAGAACCAGATCCACCTCACGGGAGTCGCGTGGTGCGGGCGCTATGAAGAACCCGCCGAGGACGCGCCGCCGCGTCTGGTGCTCATCACGACGGGGGCGGCGATGCTCGTGCGCAGCTCCCTCTACCGCCAGCTCGACGGCTACTGCGGCGAGTTCTTTCTCTTCTACGAGGACCCCGACCTCTGCTGGCGCGCCTGGGTGGTGGGAAGCGAGGTCTGGTACGTGCCACGCGCCAAGGTGCTCCATCACTACAGCTGGGGCGAAGGCGGGCGCAAGTTCTTCTTCCTGGAGCGCCACCGGGCCCTGTCGGTGCTGACCAACTTCCAGTGGACCACCCTGGTGGTGCTGGCGCCGCTGTTGCTGGCCACGGAGGCGGCGCTGCTCGTGGTCGCCACCCGAGAGGGGTGGCGCGCGGAGAAGCTGCGCGCGTACGCCTCGGTGTGGGCGATGCGCGGATGGATGCGCGCGCGCCGTCGCAAGCTGGCCACGATGCGACGGCGCCCCGACGCGGAGCTGATCGGTGGCTTTCGCACGACCGTCGACAGCCCGCAGATCGTCAGCCCCGTGGCCCGGCGCGCTGCCCCTCTGCTGCGGGCCTACGGGATCGCGGCGGTCGCGCTCGTGCGGGCGATCGGCCGCTGAGCGACGGGGGCTACAGTGGCTGTCGCGGAGCTGCGGCCGCCCCGACCCAGCGCAACGTCGGCCAGCCGCGCGCGTTCTAGCGGTCCTCTCGTGCCCATGTCCCCTTCGCCGACATCCCCTGCCGCGCGCGCGGGTGCACCGTGGTGACCCTCGTCCTCAGCTGGCTGGCCTATCCGCTGGTGGTCCTCGCGCTGTCGCTGGGCATCGGGCTGATGGTGCGCCGTGTCGCTGGCCCCGAGGCCCTGCCCGGCGTGCTGCTACTGCCCGTGGGGTTCGCGGGCGTGGTGGCGGTCAGCGTCTTCCCCACGCAGCTGCCGGCGACCGCGCCGTTGACCGGTGTGGCGGTGCTAGTGGTCGCCGTGGTGGGCTTCGCGCTCGCCCGCCGGGAGGTGGTGGGGATGCTGCGTCCGACGCGCGAGTGGCGCTGGCCGGCGCTCGCCGCGCTGCTGCCTGCGGGGGCGATCGCCGCGCCCGTCCTGCTCACCGGCCAGCCGGGCATGACCGGCTACGGGCGCATCACCGACCTGGCTCACCAGCTGGAGTTCACCGAGTGGATCATTACCATGGGCCGCGTCGTCCCGGCCTTGAGCGCGATCGACTCCTCCTACCTGGAGACGGTCCTCAAGATGACGTACGTCGGCTACCCCGGCGGCTCACAGGCCGCGCTGGGCGGCACCAGCAGCCTGCTGGGCATCGATCACCTTTGGACCTATCAGGCCTTTCTGGCCCTCGTCGCCGGGGCCCTGGGTCTCGCGCTGTACTCGCTGCTCGGCCCGGCGATCGCCTCCCGGCCCTGGCGTGCGGTCGCCGCGGGGGTCGCCGTGCAGCCCACCATCC
>DASZCY010000318.1:0-2656 GCA_035942615.1 Solirubrobacteraceae bacterium
TATCGCGCTGGGCGAGGAGTTGGGCGGCGCGCGCTACGGCGCCGGCGCGGCGACCGACCGCGGCCTGCGCATCCTCGCCGACCACACGCGCGGCATGACCTTCCTGATCGCCGACGGCGTGGTGCCCTCCAACGAGGGACGAGGCTACGTGCTGCGGCGCATCATGCGCCGGGCGGTCTTCCACGGGCGGCGGCTGGGCTTCGAGCGCGGCTTCCTCGTGGTCTTCGCCCAGCGGGTGCGCGAGCTGATGGGCGGCGCCTACGGCGAGCTGGACCGCGAGTGGGCGGCGATCGACCGCTGGGTGCGCGGTGAGGAGGAGTCCTTCACGCGCACGCTCGACCAGGGCACGCGTCAGCTCGAGCAGCTCATCGCCCGCGCGCGCGAGCGCGGCGCGGAGGGCATCGACGCCGCGGACGCCTTCGTCCTCCACGACACCCACGGCTTTCCGTTCGATCTCACGTTGGAGCTGGCCGCCGAGCAGGGCCTGGGCGTGGACGAGGAAGGCTTCGAGGCGCGCATGGACGAGCAGCGCGCGCGAGCCCGCGCCGCCGGGGGTCGGGCGCAGGCCGAGGCAGTGGCCGATGTCGATCTCGAGGGCCCGCCCAGCGAGTTCACCGGCTACGAGGTTCTCGAACAGCGCTCGACGGTCACCGCTGTGGGCGACGAGAACGGGCGCGTGGTCGCCAAGCTCGCCGAGTCGCCCTTCTATGCCGCTGGAGGCGGGCAGGTGTCCGACGCCGGGGAGCTGGCCTGCGAGGGCGGCGACTGCCGCGCACGGGTGGTCGACGTGTTGCGCCTGGGCGACGACCAGGCCGTGGTGCTCGAGGTGCTCGACGGGGAGCTGCAGCCCGGCAAGCGGGTGATCGCGCGCGTGGACGCGTCCGCGCGCCACGCGACCGCGTGCAATCACACGGCGACCCACCTGCTGCACGCGGCGCTGCGCCGTGTGCTGGGCGACCACGTCCGGCAGGCGGGCTCCTACGTGGGCCCCGACAAGCTGCGCTTCGACTTCACCCACGGCCGGGCGCTCGACGCCGCCCAGCGCACCGAGGTGGAGGACCTGGTCAACGCGTGGGTGGTGCGCAACGACCGCGTGCGCGCCCTGCAGACCACGCTCGACGAGGCACGCTCGCTGGGCGCCATGGCGCTGTTTGGGGAAAAGTACGGGGACGTCGTGCGCCTGGTGGAGATCGGCGACGGTTCCTACTCGCGCGAGCTGTGCGGCGGCACGCACGTGCGCTCCACGGCGGAGATCGGGCTGTTCAAGGTGACGTCGGAGGGCTCCAGCGCGGCCAACGTGCGCCGCGTGGAGGCGCTGACCGGTCCGGCGGGCGTCGCCCTACTGCGCCACCACGACAGGCTGCTCGAGCAGGCTGCGGGCGCGGCGCGCTCCTCGGTGGACGACGTGCCCGCGCGGATGTCCGACCTGCAGAGCCAGCTCAAGGAGGCGCGCAAGCGCCCCGCCGCCGGCGGAGACGGCGCCGTAGAGGCCGGCGCGCTGGCCCAACGCGCCGAGCCCGTCGACGGCGTGCCCGTGCTGGCCGAGATCGTCCCCGGCGGCGATCCCAAGGCGCTGCTCGACCTGGCTGACCGCGTCAAGGGCCGCCTGGGCGACGCGGCCGTGGTGCTGGGCACCGCGGACGACGGCCCACCCGCGCGCGTGCATCTGGTGGCCTCGGTGGCGCCCGCCCTGGTGGCGCGCGGCGTGAGGGCCGGCGCCGTGGTCAAGGCCGCTGCCCAGGTGGCCGGGGGCGGCGGAGGAGGCAGGGACACCATGGCCCAGGCCGGCGGGCGCTCGCCCGAGAAGCTGCCCGACGCCATCGCCGCCGCCCGGACGGCGATCGAGGAGGCGCTGGGCGCCAGCCGGTGAGTCGCGTCCTGGCCCTCGACCACGGCCGCGCTCGCTGCGGGGTGGCCGTGAGCGACCCGAGCGGCACGCTGGCCACCCCCCTGTCCGCGGTGGACCGGCCCGACAGCGGCCGGGGCCTCGACGCGCTGGCCGCGGTCGTGGGCGAATGGGAGGTGGGGTGCGTGGTCGTGGGCCTGCCCCTCCCCCTGGGCGGCGGCGAGAGCGAGCAGACGGCCGCCGCACGCGCCTTCGCCAAGGCCCTCCAACGCCGCCTCGGCCGCGGGATCCCGGTGGTGCTCGAGGACGAGCGGTTCACCACGCGCCTGGCCGAGCGCGACCCTGCGCACGCCCGCGGGGACGAGGACAGCCGGGCTGCCGCGCACCTGCTCGAGGCCTGGCTCGCGCGCCGGGTGCGCTGAGGAGGGAGAACGAAGCCGGCGTCGTGCCCCGCTAGGGTGGGACCGGCATGAGCCTGTTCGGTCGCAGGGAGGATGCTCCGCGGGAGCGTTCGCGGGAGGAGCGCGAGAGGGCGCGCCTTGAGCGGGAGGCCCGCCGGGCCGCCCGCCGCGGGGAGCCGCCCCCTTTTGAGTCCGAGCCGCCGCCGCTCGAGCCCCAACCGCCGCAGCCCCCCGTCGAGGCGCCTCGGGCGGCACCGCAGCGCCCTGTCGAAGCACCGCGGGCGGCGGCGCAGCGTCCTGTCCAGACGCCTGCGCTCGAGGAGGTGGACGGGCCCCCGCGCTCGGCGCGCGTGCGCCGAGTCCCGCGCACCCCCGCCCCGCCGGCCGCCCTCGAGGATCAGCCGGCGGC
>DASZCY010000319.1:0-4951 GCA_035942615.1 Solirubrobacteraceae bacterium
CGCCGGGCTCTCTCGAGCCCGGCGCGTCGGCCGCGGCGCCGGTTAGCCCTCGCCCGGCGGGAGGTCGTCCGGCTCGCACGTGCCGGGCGGGACCTCCTCGTTCTGGGTCAGGCAGCGGTTGTTCTGGTTCCACTCGTTGAGCAGCGTTTCCTCGGTGTCGGGCGGCTCTCCTGGAGCGCCGCGTCCCGCGGCGTCGTAGAAGACGGTCCCGGACAGGGGTCCGCCGTTGCCGAACATCGTGTTGTTGACGATGAAGTTGTCCATTGCTCCCTCGGTGAGCAGGATGCCGTCGCCGAGGTTCTCGCTCACGACGTTGTTGGTGATGAGGTTGTCGGTACTGCTCTGCCGTCTGATCCTGACCCCGGCGTCGTCGGATGCGTCCTCATCGCCGTTCTGGAAGATCTCGTTGCCGCGCGCGACGTTGCGAGCGCCGTCGCTGATCAGCAGCCCGTTGGAGGGCACGGCTCCCGTAGGTACGCCGCCACGCACCGTCAGGCCGCCGTCGTTGTCGTGCAGGCGGTTGTGGACGATGTCGACGCAGTCCCCGTTGATGGCGATTCCCTGGTTGTGGTTGGAGACGTCGTTGCCCGAGCGCTCGCCGGTCCCGAGGTGGATCGGGCCGTCGCAGCTGGCGCCGTTGACGAGCACTCCGTGGCTCGCCGGCCGGGGGTTCGCGAGGATGGTCCCGGGCGGTCCGGTGATGGTCAGGAACTCGACCTTGACGTTCTTGGCGTTGCCGATTCGCACGCCGTTGTCAAAGCCCTCCAGGGTCCCGCCGGGGAGGCTTGTGAACACGTGGACGTTCTGGCGGCGGTTGATCTCCACGCCGTTGTCCTCGGAGAAGGCCGGGTTGATCTCCGAGACGCCGCCCGTGGTGGCGACCCCCTGGCAGCTTCCCTCGAACCCAGAGCCTTGACAGGAAATCCGATGGCCGTTGAGGTCGATGACCGTGTTGTCGGCCCCGACGATCAGGCCGTCGCTGTCGGGACATACGAGGTCGTTGGCGACCTTGACCGTCCCCGTCACCACCTGTCCACAGGTGACAGGCGTCTCCCCACCATCTGACTGGGCCTGGGCCGGGCCTGCTGCGAAGAGCAGCGTCGTGAGCGTCGCCCCGAGGACGACTTGTGCGGTTCGTATGAGAACCCCTCCCTCGTGAATCGCTGTGGTGTGCGCCCCCGAGCGGACGCACCTGGCAGCCGGGTATCACCCTGGTCGGCCGATGCGAAACCGGCTTGCGGTCCGCATCCTCTGAGTGGCGGTAGGCTGGCCCGGTGTCAGCGCACGTCGGGGGAGTCGTGCTCGACCCGGCGCAGCTGGGGCCGGGGCTGGTGCTCGGCCTCCTGTACTGGCGGCGGGCGCGCGCCCTGGCCGGCGGGGAGCGAGCGGTGCCCTGCGCGCGTCAGGCCTGCTTCTACGGCGGGCTGGCGCTCGTGCTGGCCACGCTCGCCTCGCCCCTGGCGGCGCTGGCCGAGGAGCTGTTCTGGGCGCACATGGCCGAGCACCTGCTCATCGCCGAGCTGGGCGCCCTGGGCATGGCCGTCGGGCTCACCGCGCCGGTGCTCGCACCCCTGCTGCGTGTGCGCGAGCTGGCCTGGATCCGTCAGCTCGCCCACCCCGTCGTGGCCGTGGTGCTGTGGAGCGCCAACCTGGTGGCCTGGCACGTGCCGGCCATGCAGGAGGCCGCCCTGCGCAGCGACGCGCTGCACGCCCTCCAGCACATGGCGTTCATCGGTGCGGGTCTGAACATGTGGCTGGCCCTGCTGGGCCCGCTGCCCAAGCCGGCCTGGTTTGGCAACCTCGCGCGGCTCGTGTACGTGGTGGGGGTGCGCCTGATCGGCGCGGCGGTGGCCAATGCCTTCGTGTGGGCGGAGGTCGACCTCTATGACGCCTACGCCCCAGGGCGTGCGGAGTGGGCCATCACCGCGGCGACCGATCAGGTTGTGGCCGGCTCGATCATGATGGTGGAGGGCTCGATCCTGACCATCTGCCTGTTCGCCTGGGTCTTTCTGCGCTCGGCCCGCGAGGGGGAGGAGCGCCAGGCGCTGCTCGACCTGGCCGCGGAGCGGGGCTTCGCCCTCAGCGAGCGGCGCGCCGCCCGCGCGGTGGCCGGCGGTCACGGGGCCGCGCTGCGCCGGCGCATCGAGGAGGGCTGACCTTTAGAAACCGGGGCTAGCCTGGCGAACATGTCCTTGATGTCACGCCTCACCAGGCTCGCCAACTCCCCCCAGGGCCGTCGCATGGCCGACAAGGCCCGCGCCAAGGCCAACGACCCCCGGACCCGGCGGCAGGTGGAGGAGATCCACCGCAAGCTCGCCGGCCGGCGTCGCTGAACGCCTGCCGGACCCTCAGGCGTCGCCGAGGGCCATCGCCTCGGCGCGGCGGGCGAGTTCCAGCACGCTGTCGCCGAAGGCGTGTGCGCTCACCGCAGGTCGCCGCACGCGCTGGCGGTGGACTCGTCCTGCGCTGCGAGCTTGAGCAGCTCGCGGGCGATGACCATGCGGTGCACCTCACTGGGCCCGTCGTAGATGCGCGCGGCACGCGCGTCGGCGTACCACCGGGCGATCGGCTCGTCGGTGGCGATGCCGTGGGAACCGAAGACCTGCACGGCGCGGTCCATCACCCGGCCGAAGGCCTCGGAGACGAAGGTCTTGGCCATCGCCACCTCCTGGCGGTGGGGCAGGCCGCTCTCGACCTTCCAGGCGGTGTGCAGCACCATCAGGCGGCTGGCGTAGAGGTCCATGGCGCTGTCGGCCAGGAAGAACTGCAGCGCCTGGTGGCGTGCCAGCTCGCGCCCAAAGGTGCGGCGCTCGAGCATCCGCCCGGCGGTGAGGTCCAGCGCGCGCTGGGCCACGCCGATCCAGCGCATGGCGTGGGCCAGGCGACCGCCGGCCAGGCGCACCTGGGCGATGCGAAAGCCCGCGCCCTCCTCGCCGAGCAGGTTCTCGGCGGGGACGCGCACGTCGCGCAGCTCGACCTCGGGGTGGCCGCCGGGGACCTGGGCGCCGATGATGCCCGGGTCGCGCACCACGCTCCAGCCCGGCGTGTTGCACGGCACGATGATCAGGCTGTAGGCGCGGTGCTTCTGGTCGGGGTCTCCGGTGCGCGCGACCACGATCGAGAAGGCGGCGCCCTCAGCGCCGGTGATGAACCACTTGCGCCCGTTGAGCACGTACTCGTCGCCCTCGCGCAGCGCCGTGGTCTGGAGGTTCAACGGATCCGACGAGGCCACGTCGGGCTCGGTCATGGCAAAGCACGAGCGGGTGCGCCCCTCGGCCAGCGGGCGCAGCCAGCGCCCGAGTTGCTCGGGCGTGCCGGCGTGCAGCAGGGTGTGCATGTTGCCCTCGTCGGGGGCCATGGCGTTGAGGCCCAGCGAGGCCAGCGCGCTCACGCCGCACTCCTGGCTGATCAGGCTCATGCCCAGCACGCCGATGCCCAGGCCGCCCCACGCCTCGGGCAGGTGGGGGGTGAAGATGCCGCGCGCCCGGGCGCGCTCGCGCAGGTGCTCCACGACCGGCCACGAGGCCAGCAGGTCGGTCGGGTCGGCGATCTCGCGCTCGGCGGGCAGGACGTCGTCGGCCACGTAGGCGCGCACGTGGCCAAGCAGCTCCTCCAGGCGGGGCGGGACGGTGAAGTCGATGGCGCCGGCGGACGCCGGCGCGGCGGCGGGCTCCATGGCGGCAGGGTATACGCGCACGGGCGGATCCAGGCGCCCCGGTTGACACGCCGTTCACGTTCGGGCGGCGGCGAGGCGGTAGGTTGTGCGCGTGTCCCAGCAGCTCTGGCTCCTGCGCCACGGCGAGGCTGAGTCCCACGACAGCGCGCCCGATTCCCAGCGACCCCTGACCTCGCGGGGCGAGAAGCAGTCCGATGCGGCCGGTCGTGCGCTGGCCGGGATGGGGATCGTGGTTCACGAGGCCTTCACGAGCCCGAAGGTGCGCGCACGGGACACCGCCCGCCTGGCCTGCGCCGCGCTGGGCCTCGAGGCGGTCGAGCACGACGAGCTGGCCGACGGCTTCGATGCGCGCGAGGCGCTGGCGCTGGCCGCCGCCGTCGGCCCCGATCGCCGCCTGCTCGTCGTCGGCCACGACCCCGACTTCTCGCAGGTCGTCCACGATCTCACCGGCGCGCGGATCAAGCTCAAGAAGGGCGGGGTGGCCGGCGTGCGCCTGCGCGGCGGCGGGGGCGAGCTCGTCGCGCTGCTGCGCCCCCGCGAGCTCGCGGCCATCGCCGACGGGCCGTTCAAGCGCTGAGCATGCTCCGGCGCTGACTATCCTCTCCGGGTGCCCGAGCTCCCGGAGGTCGAGATCACGGCGCGGCGATTGGACGCCGCCCTGCGCGGGGCCGAGATCGAGTCGGTGCTCACGCCCGGGCTGAACGCGCTGCGCACCTTCGACCCGCCGGTGCACGCGCTCGAAGGACGGGCCATCACCGGGGTGCGCCGGAGGGGCAAGCACCTCGTGGTTGACGTGACCGGGGAGCTGAGCGTGCTCGTGCACCTCATGAACGCCGGCCGGCTGCAGCTGTTCGACAAGCGGGCCGGCCTGCGCGACCGCACCTCGCGCCTGCTCGTGCGCCTGCCGGAAGGCCGGGAGCTGCGCCTGCGCGAGTTCGGCACCCGCCAGGCCGCGTGGGTCAAGGTGCTGCGCGCCGGCGAGCTCGAGGCCGACGAGGCGCTGGCCACGCTCGGTCCCGAGGCGTGGCCCCAGCCACCCTCGGACCTCGCCGGGGTGCTGGCCCAACCGCGCCCCCTGCACCCCCTGTTACGTGACCAGCGCGTGGTGGCCGGGGTCGGCCGCTCGTGGGTCGACGAGATCCTCTGGGAGGCGCGCCTGTCGCCCTTCAAGCGCGGTGACGACCTCAGCGAGGAGGAGGCGCCAGCGCTGCGCAGCGCCATCGTCACCGTGCTCGACGGAGCGCTCGAGCATTATGAGCGGGTGGTCACCCTGCC
>DASZCY010000320.1:0-1701 GCA_035942615.1 Solirubrobacteraceae bacterium
TGCGCATGGTGACGATCGAGCCGCTACGCTCACCCTTGATGACCGCCGTCGCCGCTCCGCCGCGCGTCCTCACCGAGCGCTCCGCCCTGGAGCTGGCGGCGGCGATCCGCGCCGGCGAGGTCTCCTCGCGCGAGGTGGTCGAGGCACACGTCGAGCGCCTGGAGCGGGAGGCTCACCGCAACGCGGTGGTGATCGAGCGCTTTGCCGCCGCACGCAAGGAGGCCGATGCCGCCGACGCCCGGATCGCCGGGACCGGTGATTCCGAGGACCTGCCCCCGTTCCTGGGCGTCCCCTGCACGGTCAAGGAAGCGATCGCGCTCCATGACCTGCCCAACTGCGCCGGCCTGGTGCGCCGCCGCGAGCACCGCGCGTCGACCACGGCACCGGTGGCCCAGCGCCTGCTGGACGCCGGGGCCATCCCGCTGGGCCTGACCAACACGCCCGAGCTGTGCCTGCACATCGAGTCGTCCAACCTCGTCTACGGGCGCACCGCCAACGCCTACGACGCCTCGCGCACCGCGGGCGGCTCCTCGGGCGGAGAGGGCTCCGCCATCGGCTGCGGCGGATCGCCCTTCGGCCTGGGGTCGGACATCGGTGGCTCGATCCGGCTGCCGGCCTACTTCAACGGCATCTTCGGGCACAAGCCCTCGCCCGGCGTGACGCCCTCCACGGGCCACTTCCCCCTGTCGCCCGGTCCGTCGGGAGAGATGTTCATCATCGGCCCGCTCGCGCGCCGCGCGGAGGATCTGATGCCGGTGCTGAAGGCCATCGCCGGCCCCGATCCCGACGACCCATGGTCGCGCGACGTCACGCTGGGCGACCCCGCGGCGGTCGACCTGAGCAGCGTCGAGGTGATCGTGTCCGAGGAGGCCTCCCTGCTGCCCGTGCGCAGCGAACTGCGCGAGGCCCGCGAGCGCGCGGCCGAGGCCCTCGGCGCACTGGGTGCGCCCGTGCGCCGGGAGTCGATGCGCTCCGTGCGCCGCGCCACCGAGCTCTTCCTGGCCGCCCTGCAGGACGGCTCCGGGGTCTCCACCGGCGAGTTGCTGGCCGACGGTAGCCGCGCCGGGGTCACCCTCCGCGCCGCGCTGCGCGCGCGCGAGCACACCCTTCCGGTGCTCGTGCTCCTCGCGGCCGAGGCGGCCATCGAGCGGATTCCCCGTGCCATCACGCGGCGCCTGCTGGCCTCCGGCCGCGCGCTCCTGCGCGAGGTGAGCACCATGATCGGCGACGGCATCCTCCTGCATCCGCCCTTCCCGCGCCTGGCCCCGCGCCACGGCGCCACGCTGGCCCAGCCGTGGCTGCTGGCTCCCACGGCCGTCTTCAGCCTGCTGCGCCTGCCGGTCACCCAGGTGCCCACGGGCCTGAGCGCCCGCGGGTTGCCGCTGGGCGTGCAGGTCGTCGCCGGGCGAGACCGCGCCCACATGACGATCGCCGCGGCGCTGGAGCTCGAGCGCGCCCTGGGCGGCTGGAGCCCGCCCGCGGCGACCTGACCGACCCGCCGACCTGCCTCCAGCGCCCGGCCGCTCGGCGCCACCAGCCGGCACCCGGGCCATAGCCTTCCCGGCCGCTCACGAACGGACGAAGAAGGAGACGTGCATGGGAGTCCTCGACGGGAAGGTTGCCATCGTCACCGGATCGGCGCGCGGCATCGGCCGGGCGACGGCGCAGCTGCTCAGCGAGCAGGGCGCGAACGTGGTCATC
>DASZCY010000321.1:0-2355 GCA_035942615.1 Solirubrobacteraceae bacterium
GGCTTGGCCTCTACGGGAGGAACTACTGAAGATCAAGCGCTTATAGGGCTTTTTGAGGATGGGCGCGGCTGGTTTCGAACCAGCGACCTCTCGCGTGTGAAGCGAGACAGCCAACGACTCTCAACGGGCGAAATATCTGCAGACGCTGTGATTAGGGGGCCAAGAGACGGCCTCGAGCGCGGCCCTGTAGGGCTCTGAAGGGTCACGTTTGAGACAACGATTGAGACAACGGGGCGCGCGCCTTGAAGCAGTCGGTGGTCGAGGAGGGCGCCGCTGACCCGGGGTGGTCGAGGGTGGCGCTGCCGGCCGGGGGGTCGACCTTGTCGGCGCTGCCGGTGGCGCCGGCAAGCCGAGACGGGTTGCTTGCGGGCTGCGGGCCGGGCGGTCGCAGGTTCAAATCCTGTCTCCCCGATCTACGGAAGGCCATGGAAGTCCTTGCGCACAGCTCCGCCGCTTCTCGCCAAGCGCCGCTCCTGGGGAACATCTGGGGAACAATCTGCCGCCGGAACCGTACGCGCGGCGCTTCGAGCGACCGGTGCGCGAATGGCCAGCGGCTGGCGCGTGGGCGCAGTCAAGTCCCGGGACGTGGTGTACCGGCATGAAGATGCTCGCGGAGCCGCGCCGGTGATGTCCGCGGCGGCGCGTAGCGTCGGGGGCGTTCCGGGACAGGGGCTCTGGGAGAAATGCGGTTGGGTAGGCCGAGCCGTTCCTATGGGCTGCGAGCCCGCTGGTGTAACTGGCCGCCCCTGCGACTTGCCCGGGTGCGCTGCGAGCGCGAATCCGTAGGTGTCGTTTCGCCCACCGCCTCCCTATCAGTGACGTCGATGATGGGAGGACGCAGGTGGGCAGATCGATCGGGGTGGACGTGCATCGCGACTTCTGCCAGGTCGCGATCGCTGCTGACGGCGGCCGGGCGCGCTCGGCGGGCCGGGTGGCGGCGACGCCTGAGCAGCTACAGCTGTTCGCGCAGAGCCTGGCGCCGGACGACCGTGTCGTGATGGAGGCGACGGGCAACGCGCTGGCGATCGCGCGGATCATCGAGCCGCATGTCGCCGAGGTCGTGCTCGCACACGCCAAGCAGGTGCGCGCGATCAGCCACGCGCGCGTGAAGACCGACAAGGTCGACGCCAAGGTGCTGGCCGATCTGCTGGCCGCCAACCTGATCCCCAGAGTGTGGGTCGGCGATGAGCGCACCCGAGCGATGCGGCGGCTGGTTTCGCGCCGGCGCGGGCTGGTCAAGCGCCGCACCCAGATCAAGAACGAGATCTCCGCGGCGCTGCATCGCAACCTCAAGGGCCGCAACCCGGCCAGCGACCCGTTCGGCAAGAAGGGTCGCGAGTGGCTGGCCGCCCAGCAACTGCCGCTCGACGAGCGCCTGACCGTCGACGGATGCCTGCGCCAGCTGGACTTCCTCGGCGACGAGCTCGCCTCGGTGGACCGGCTCATCGCCGGGATCGCCGTCGCCGACGATGACGTCAGGCGGCTTATGACGATCCCCGGCGTCGACGTGACGACGGCCAGCACGCTGGCCGCGGTGATCGGAGACATCCGCCGCTTCCCCACGCCGCGTCACCTCGTCGGCTACCTCGGGCTTCACCCCACGATCCGCCAGTCAGGCAACGGGCCGGCCCGCCATGGGCGCACCTCCAAGGAGGGCTCGGCCGCGGCGCGTCACGTCCTCGTCGAGGCCGCGTGGTCGTCGGCCAAGAGCCCCGGGCCCCTACGGGCGTTTGCCCAGCGCACCGCCGCGCGCCGGGGCCGGCACGTCGCGACCGTCGCCGTGGCTCGCAAGCTCGCCGTGCTGGCGTGGCATCTGCTGACCCGCGGCGAGGACTACGCCTACCAACAGCCCGGCGTCGTCGCTCGCAAGCTTCGCCGCCTCGAGTTGGCCGCCGGCGCGCCGCGCCGCAAGCCCGGGCCCAAGCCCAACACCGTCTGGGCCTCCGAAGCCGAACGGCTCGCCCAGCGACGCGTCGCCGAGCAAGCCGAGGCCGGCTACCGACGGCTGATCGCCGACTGGCAGGCCACCGGCCCGAAGGTGGGTGCGGGCGCGACACCGGAGCGCGCATCTTCAAAGGCCCTCGAAGGGCAAGGCCGCGCGACAGGCTGAAAGCTCCCGAACCTGCACTTCGCCTCGTCGGTCACCCGCACCCAACACGAAGGATTCCACCCAGGACATCCGCGCGCCAAGAGCTTGACTTTCATCCGTAGGACGACGGCGGACGGAACATAGTTCCGGCCACCGCTGCGCTCAACATCGTCGGCATCACCACAACGTCGCCGAAGGAGGTTCACCACGATGGCCGAGCGCCACAGGATGACGGCCGAGGAGGTCGTCGCGAAGCTGATGAGCGA
>DASZCY010000322.1:0-5000 GCA_035942615.1 Solirubrobacteraceae bacterium
GGCTTTCGCTGCGTGAAGCTCAAGGTCGGCCTGGGCGACGACACGGGGCGGGTGGCCGCCGTGCGCGCCGCGGCGGGCCCGGACGTGGACTTGCGCCTGGACGCCAACGGGGCCTGGCAGGTCGACGAGGCGGTGGCCGCCATCCAGGCGCTGGGCGCCGCGGGGCTGGAGCTGATCGAGGAGCCCGTCCATGGGCTCGCGGCCCTGCGCGCGGTGCGCGAGCGCGTGGCGGTGCGCGTGGCGATGGACGAGACGGCCGCCCAGCCGGGGGCGCTGGCCTCCGGCGCAGCCGACGCGGTGGCGCTCAAGCTCGGGCGCTGCGGCGGGCTGAGCGGCCTGCTGGCCGCCGCGGCGCTGGTGCGCGCCACGGGAGGCGAGCCCTACGTCACCTCCGCCTACGACGGCCCGCTGGGCATCGCCGCGGGAGTGCACGCCGCGGCGGCGCTCGCCCCGCTGCCCGCCTGCGGTCTGGCCACGCTCGAGCTCTTCGAGGACGTCGACCCCGGGCCGCTGGCCGTGCGCGATGGGATGATGGCGGTGCCGACCGGCCCCGGCCTCCTGTGAGCATCCCCCGGACGACCTTCACCACCACCGTGCGCCTCGTCGGACGCAGCGCGCTGGCCTTCGCGATCCCCATCGACGTACGTGCCGTGTTCGGGCGTGCCCGCCCGCCCGTGCTGGTCACCATCAACGGGCACACCTTCGCCACCACGCCGGGGGTGCGCGGCGGCGAGACCTACGTCGTGGTCAACCGCGACGCCCGGGCGGCCAGCGGCGTGAGCGCCGACGAAGAGGTCGAGGTCACGCTGACGCTGGACACCCAGCCACGCGTGGTCAAGGTTCCCGACGATCTCGCCGGCGCGCTGTCCGCCGACCCCGGAGCAGCGGCGGGCTTCGAGGCCCTCTCCTACTCCCACCGCAAGGAGTACGTCGACTGGATCGAGGAGGCCAAGCGCCCCGAGACCCGCGCGCGGCGCGTGGCGGGCACGCTGGAGCGGGTGCGCGAGGGGCGGACTCAGCGCTGATCGACGGGCAAGCGCTCGCGCAGCGCGAGCACCCGCCCAGCGCCCTGCTCGACCTCATCGCGGGGCAGGTCGCCCGCGCGCACCGCGCGCTCCAGGCCCTCGGCCGCGGCGACGGCGCTGTCGAAGTCTTTGGCGAAGAGGGGCAGATCGACCCCCGCGGCCACCGCGTAGAAGGCGCGCTGGGCGTCGCTGCCAAAGCGCGCGACGGCCGGCGTCTGCAGGTCGTCGGTGATGGTCACGCCGTCGTAGCCCAGGCGGCGGCGCAGCTCGTCGACCACCCACTCGCGCGCGAAGGCCGCCGGTCGGGGATCGACCGCGGGATAGGAGGCGGTGGAGAGCATGATCAGCTCCACCCCCTGGCCGATCATGCGCCGGAAGGGCACCTCGTCGACGCGGCGCAACTGCTCGAGAGGAAGGTCGATGGTGGCGGGCGCGTCGTCGGTGTTGACCGTGCCGGCGCCGAACCCTGGGAAGTGCTTGGCGGTGGCCGCCACGCCGCCGGCGCGCAGCGCCTCGGCGAAGGCCTCTCCCCCGGCCGCCGCGCTGCGCGGGTCGCGCCCGTACGCGCGCCCCTCCCGCGCCACCGCCGAGCGCGGCCGGGCGATGTCCACCACCGGCGCCAGGTTGACGTTGACCCCCGCGGCGCGCAACGTGCGCGCCGCGTCGGCGCCGTGGGCGGCGGCCTCGCGGGGGGAGGAGGTGCTCCCCGCGGCCTCGGGCGGCCCGCCGGGAATGCGCCGCACGCGTCCTCCCTCCTGATCGACCATGACCAGCAGCGGCGCGCGCAGCCCGGGCGGGCGCGCGATGGCCTGCAGACGCTCGGCCGTCGCGCGCACCTGCTCGGTCGAGGCGACGTTGCGCGCAAAGAGGATGACCCCGGCGGCCTCCCCGCGGCTGATGCGCTCGATCAGTTCCGGCGGGGGCTCGAGGCCCGCGTAGGGGAAGATCATCCGCTGTCCGACCGCCTGCTCGACGCTCAGCTTCGGCCCGGTGGGCGCGGGGGCGGGCGGCGCTGCGCGCGCGACGTCGTCCGCCGCCTGGTCCGGGGGGTCCTCGCCGCCGCAGGCGCCGAGGGCCAGCAGGCACAGCAGCCCGCCCAGGATCTGCAGGACCCGTGGCACCGGGGGCAGGCTAGGGCGCAAAGGTGCCGCGGGGCGCCCGGCTTAAGGCCGGGCCCGTCGCCCACGCACTCAGCCGGCGGGGGGCAGACCCGGAGGATGCGGTCGTCCGTCCTGGCGGTCACGCGGCCAGGCACGTCGCGCCGCCAGAGACGTCCCACGCCGCCAGCGTGTCGACGCGTGACCCGGGTAACCCCGGTGCATGAGCCTGACGAAGGGCAGCGGTCCGTTCGGCGAGCACCCGGTGGGCAGATTCAACTTCGACCCTCAGGCCCCTGAGCACGTGATGTACGCCGAACCCTCGCCGCGGCGGGTACGGATCGTCCTCGGCGACCAGACCGTCGCCGACAGCAACGACGTGCTGCTGGTGCACCCGCCGGCGCGCACCCCGACGTACCTCTTCCCGCGCGAGCACGTGCGCAGCGATCTGCTCGAACCAAGCGAGCGACGACGGTCCGACCCGGGGATGGGCGAGGGCACCTACTGGACGGTGCAGGCCGGCGCGCGGCGGGCGGTCGATGCTGCCTACTCGTGGGAGCACCCGCCGCAGAGCGCCGCGATGATCGCCGGCCTCATCGCCTTCGACTGGGACTCGATGGACGGCGTCTTCGAGGAAGGCGAGGAGGTGTTCGTACACCCCCGCGACCCGTACACCCGGATCGATGTGCTCAGAAGCACACGGCGGGTGCGCGTGCGCGTCGGCGACACGCTTGTGGCCGACACCACGCGGCCGCGCATGCTCATCGAGACCGGCCTGCCGGTGCGATGGTACCTCCCGCGTCAGGACGTGCTCACCGATCTGCTCAAGGCGAGCTACACCACCACTCGCTGCCCCTACAAGGGCATCGCCCACCACTGGTCACTCGGCCTCGACGACCGCTACGAGAAGGACATCGCGTGGACCTACCCTGAGCCCTTCCACGACGGCGAGGGCGTCCGCGGACTAGTGTGCTTCGTCGAGGAGCGCGTCGAACTGGCGATCACCGAGGCCGAGCGGGATGGGCGGTGACCGAGCCGGCGACCACCGGCGGGGACGCTATCCCAGCGCGCTGACGATGGTCTCGGGCGCCTCGAGGTGCAGCGCGTGGCCGGCTCCGGGGACGGTGGTGAGGGTGGCGTCAGCCAGGGTGGCGGCCAGGCGGCGGGCGATGGCTAGGAACTTCGCGTCGCGCTCGCCCGCCAGGACGGTGGCGGGCACGGTCAGCTCGGGGAGGCGATCCCACAGGGGCTCCATCGCTCCGGTGCCCAGCCCGCGCAGGGCGGCGGCCAGGCCGGCGGCGTCGTTGCGCAGGCGATCGGCGCGGGCCTCGACGGCGAGGTCGGCGGGCAGGCCGGCGAACAAAGGCTGGGCGGCCCAGCGCTCGGCGAAGGCCTCGAGGCCCTGGCGTTCGAGCTGGCCGGCCAGCCGCTCGTCGGCGGCCCGGCGGGCCTGGCGTTCGTGCGCGTCCTCGATCCCCGCGGTGGTGGAGACCAGGACCAGGCCCGTCACGCGGCCGGGATGGGCCAGCGCGACCTGCAGCGCCAGGCGCCCGCCCATCGAGTAGCCGCACAGGGCAAAGCGCGCGGGCGCCTGCGTGGCGATGTCCTCCGCGACCTCGGCGAAGCCCACGGGGCGCGCGGCGGAGGCGGCGCCGTGGCCGCGCAGGTCGGGCGCCAACACGTCGGCGCGCATCGGGAGGCACCGGCGCACACGGTCCCAGCTGCGGGCGGTCTGGGTGAAGCCGTGCAGCAGGACGGTCGGCTCGGGCACGGCCAAGGCATCATGTCAGTCACCGTGTGCGCTGCTACGGTGCCTCTATGCGCACCACAGGCCCGGGAGGCGGCGCCAGCTCCCGTCCATACCGGGTGCCGGCGCGGCGCATGCCCTCCTGATCGCGTGGGTGAGGCCGACCAGCACGTCGTCCTGCGCGCGATGGTCGACGAGCTGGTGCGCTGCGGGGTGCGCACCGCGGTCACCTCGCCCGGCTCGCGGTCCAGCCCGCTGGTGTTCGCCCTGCTCGGCGACGGGCGGCTTGACTGCCACTCGGTGATCGACGAGCGCAGCTCGGCCTTCTTCGCGCTGGGCAGCGCCAAGGTCACGGGGATGCCCGCGGTGGTGACCAGCACGTCGGGTACCGCGGCGGCCAACCACCTGCCGGCGGTGGTGGAGGCCTGGGAGGCTGGGGTGCCCATGATCGTCCTGACCGCCGATCGCCCGCCCGAGCTGCGCGAGGTCGGCGCCGGCCAGGCCATCGACCAGATCAAGCTCTACGGACGCTTCGCGAAGTGGTTCTTCGAGCTGGGCACCCACGCGGCCACGCCCGAGCGCCTGCGCTGGGCGCGCACGCTGGCCTGCCGCCTGGTGTGGACCGCGCTGGACGATCGCCCAGGCCCGGTGCACCTCAACGTGGCGCTGCGCGAGCCGCTCGTACCCCCGCGGGAGCTGCCGCCCGACGCCAGCGGACGAAGCGGCGGACGGCCGCGCGTGCTGCGCACCTCGGGCACCGCGGTCGCGAACCTCGCGCCCGCGGTCATCGAGGCCTTCCAGGCGCGCGTGCCGCTCGTCGTGCTGACGGCCGACCGCCCGCCCGAGCTGCGCGAGGTCGGCGCGGGGCAGACGATCGACCAGCTCGAGCTGTACGGCAGCGCCGCGAAGTGGTTCTTCGAGGTCGGCACGCACGACGCCACCCCGGCGAGCGGGCGCTGGATGCGCGCGCTCGCCTGCCGCGCCCTCTGGACGGCGCTCGACGGGCGCCCCGGTCCGGTGCACCTGAACTTCGCCTTGCGCGAGCCGCTCGTGCCGCCCGCCGCGCTCGGCGACGACCCGCAGCCCGGCCGCGACCGCGGGCGCCCGTGGGTGCTGCGCTCGACCCCGGGC
>DASZCY010000323.1:0-7922 GCA_035942615.1 Solirubrobacteraceae bacterium
CCACGCCTACCTGTTCGTCGGCTCGCGAGGGACGGGCAAGACCTCGATGGCCAAGATCCTGGCCGCCTGCCTCAACTGCGAGCAGGGGCCCACCACCGAGCCCGACGGCACCTGCGACTCGTGCGCGGCCATCGCCAACGCCACCTCGCTGGACGTCATCGAGATGGACGCGGCGTCCAACAACTCGGTGGACGACATCCGCGATCTGCGCGAGCGGGTGGCCTTCGCGCCGGTCTCCGGGCGCGCGAAGGTCTACATCCTCGACGAGGCGCACATGCTCTCCCCGCAGGCATGGAACGCGTTTCTCAAGACGCTCGAGGAGCCCCCGCCCCACACCATCTTCGTGCTGGCCACCACCGAGGCGGCCAAGGTGCTGCCCACGGTCGTCGACCGCTGCCATCGCTTTGACTTCACCCGTCCCGCGGTGGAGCAGATCGCCACCGTGCTGCGCCGGGTGGCCGCCGAGGAGCAGATCACCATCGCTCCCGAGGCCGTCGCCCTGCTGGCCCGCCACGCGACGGGCTCCTTCCGCGATGCGCTGGGCACGCTCGAGCAGCTCGTCACCTATGCCGCTGGGGGACCGGCCCCGGCCACCGCCAGCGCCACCACGATCTCCACCGAGGACGTGCTGGCCGTGCTGGGTGTAGCCGACGCGGACCTCCTCTTCGGCGCGCTGGACGCCGTCGCCCAGCGCGACGCCCGCGCGGCGCTGATGGCCACCGCCCAGCTCATCCGCTCCGGGCGCGACGCGAGCGCCTTCCTGCGCGAGCTGGAGGGCCACGCGCGCGACCTGATGGTGGTGCAGACGCTCGGCGAGGTTCCGCCCGAGCTGGCTGTGACCGCCGAACGCGACCGCCGCCTGGCCGAGCAGGCCGGGCGGGTGGGGCGCGGCGAGGTGGTCCGCCTGCTCGACCTGCTCGCCGCCGCGCTGCGCGCCATCGCCGACGGTGCCGACGGGCGCACCCGTCTGGAGCTCGCGCTCGTCGAGGCCGCCGCTCCCGAGCTCGACCCCGCCACCCGGGCCCTCGCCGCGCGCGTCGAGCAGCTCGAGGCGCACCTGGCCGGCGCCGCGCCGGCGGCGAGCCCAGCGCCCGTGGTGAGCGCGATGCCCGTCGGCGGGCTCGCGTCTGGGGATGAGGCCGACCCGGCCGACGGGCCGGTGGGCGAGGTCCCCCGCCTCGGGGCGCCCGACGGTGACGCCGCGTCCGGGGCTTCGCCGGGTGGGCCTGCCCGGGACGCAGGCGCCCCGCCCCCCCAGACCCCCGCGCCGTCGTCCTCGCTCGACCTCCCTGCCCTGCGCGACGCGTGGCCGGCAGTGCTCGACGCGCTCCGTGCCGAGAAGGGCTTTCTCGCCTCGTGCGTGGAGAAGGCCGCGCTGGTCGAGCTGGAGGAGGGCGTGCTCACCGCCGCCTTCCACCCCGACGACGACTTCATCCGGCGCAAGTGCGAGCAGGAGCCAGCGCGCGCCGCCGTCGCCCACGCCGTGCAGGCGGTCACGGGCGCACGGGTGCACATGGCCTACGAGCTGCGCGAGCCCGGCGAGCCTGATGGCCCTCACGCGGCGCCCGGCCCGACCAGCGAGGAGGAGGTGCTGGCCCGCCTCAAGCAGGAGCTCGGCGCCACCGAGATCGTGCCCGACCACCCCGAGGAGGAGCGCCCCTGATGCCCCAGCCCAACATGAACCAGATGCTCAAGCAGGTCCAGAAGATGCAGCAGGACATGATGGAGGCTCAGGAGAGCCTCAAGGATGAGGAGGTCGAGGCCTCCGCGGGCGGGGGCATGGTCACCGTCAAGGTCAGCGGCGACCTCGTGGTCAAGGCCATCACCATCGCCCCCGAGGCGATCGACCCCGACGATCCCGAGCTGTTGCAGGACATCGTGACCGCCGCGGTCAACGAGGCGTTGCGCGCCGCGCAGGAGCGGGCGGCGGAGAAGATGGGCGGCCTGACCGGCGGGATGGACCTGGGCAGCCTCGGCTTGGGCGGGCCCGGTGGCCTGGGCGGGCCCGGTGGCCCCGGCGGGCCGGGCGGCCTTCCCCGCTGAGCTTGTTCGCCCCACCGGTCCAGAACCTCATCGCCGAGCTCGGGCGCCTGCCGGGCATCGGCCAGCGCACCGCCCAGCGCCTGACGTTCCACCTGCTGCGGGTCTCGCCCGAGGAGGCCGGCGCGCTGGCCGAGGCGATCCGCGAGGTCAAGGAGCGCATCGGGGCCTGCGAGGTGTGCTTCAACCTGGCCGACGGCCCGCGCTGTCGGATCTGCACCGACGCGCGCCGCGACGGCGGGCTGATCTGCGTGGTGGAGGAGCCCGGCGACGTGATCCCGGTGGAGCGCACGCACGAGTTCGCGGGGCTCTATCACGTGCTGGGCGGCGCGCTGTCGCCCATCGACGGCGTCGACCCCGAGCACCTGCGCATCGACGAGCTCTACACCCGCGTCGCCGCCGCCGACCCGCCGATCCGCGAGGTCGTGCTGGCCACCAACCCGACCACGACCGGCGAGGCCACCGCCCTGCACCTCGCCGAGGGCCTGCGCGAGCGGGCTCCGGAGATCACCGTCACCCGCCTGGCCTCCGGCCTGCCCATCGGCGCCGACCTCGAGTACGCCGACGAGGTCACCCTCGGCCGCGCCCTGGCCGGCCGTCGCGCGGTGTTGTAGCCAGGGCGTTCACAACGTCCGGTGGTACCTGACCTGGGCGGAATCGCCGACACCCGCGCCCTGGTAGTCGGGGTCGACGGCGAGCATGGAAGTCCTCAGGTACGCCTCGGGCTATCCGGAATCGGGGGCAGGGAGCTGCAGGGCCTCCGTGACCGCCAAGAAGGGCACCTGTGCCGTCTCGTTCACCCTGGTCACGGCGTCGATGGAGTCCGCCTCGAAGACGCACAGGCAGCGCTCCTGCGCGGGCAGCCAGATGCTGCGCACGTACCTGACCTCTGCCGCCCCGGAAACCGTGTGGAGCGACCGCTGCACCATTGCCAGGTGCTCGCGCGAGAGGCCGTGCAGCCGTCGCTCCACCAGGAAGGTCGTCACAGCGCCGGCACCGGCGCGGTCCGGAGTGAGAGGCGTCGAAGCGCTGTCCAGGCGATCGCCACGCCCGCGACGGTGAGCAGCGTCGAACCGACCGTCTGCGCCGCTCCGAGGCTGAGCCCGACGATGCCGATCAGCGGACCCGACAGGCCGATGAAGACGCCGGTCCAGCGGGGCAGGGTCCGCACGCGCCAGAGGGCGAGGCCGAAGACGATGCTGCCCGCCGAGTACAGGAGCACGCCCAATCCGGCCGTGACGAACAGCGGCGTGTCGTAGATCGCCTCGTAGATCTGCTTCGCG
The DNA here is from genome assembly GCA_035942615.1 of Solirubrobacteraceae bacterium. Classification (GTDB taxonomy): domain Bacteria; phylum Actinomycetota; class Thermoleophilia; order Solirubrobacterales; family Solirubrobacteraceae; genus Siliceabacter. The sequence goes on from DASZCY010000323.1 coordinate 3,324, forward strand.
TTGGCCTGTCCGGCGAGCTGCGCCTCTCCGACGGCGGGCTGGGCGAAGGCCGCGGCCCCGAACACGCTGGCGGTCAAGGTCACCCCGATCACGCTCAGGACCAGCGCGAGCAGCGCCCGCCCGCGCACCGGCGTGTCGGCGAGGTAGGCCGCGAGCGCGGCCAGGCCGAGGATGCCGACGGCCGTGCCGAAGATGCTGCCGATCAGGTGGCTGACCAGAAAGCGGTCGGTGCTGACGTACCGCGCAAAAGCCCCGAACTCGGTCGTGGGATCGGGCTGGTGCGTTAGCGTGGCCAGGAGAGTGAGCAGTCCCCAGACGGGCAGGGCCCACAGTCCGCGGCGAATCCAGATGTGCATGACTCCTCCTCGGTCGCGTTGAGCGCGAAGCTATGCGTCGCCTGACCGCCGCACATCGGGAGGACTACGTAGGCGCTACGGATCTTCCGGCGGGTAGCGCGGAGCGCGTATCCGCCGCGGGCGGCGGAATCCACACCATCCCGGCCGAGCTGACGAGCTTCATCGGCCGGCGGCGGGAGCTGGCGCAGGTGAAGGCGGCGCTTGCCACCGCGCGCCTGATCACCCTCACGGGCCCCGGCGGCGTCGGTAAGACCCGTCTGGCGCGGCGCAGCGCGGCCGCGCTTGGTGGCACCTTCGACGAAAGAGTCTGGCTCGTCGAGCTCGGCGAGGTCGAGGACGACACGCTGCTGGCGCAGTCGGTGGCCGGCGCGCTCGACCTGCGCGACGAGTCCGGACGCTGGCCGGTGGCGATGCTCACCGACCATCTCGCGTCGCGCCGTCTGCTGCTGGTGCTCGACAACTGCGAGCACCTCCTCGAGGCCTCGGCGGTCCTCTGCGATGCGCTGCTGCGCGCGTGCCCCCAGCTGCGCATCCTGGCCACGAGCCGGCAGCCGCTTGGCGTCGAGGGCGAGACGACGCTGCTCGTCCCGCCGCTGTCGGTTCCGGAATCGGATCCCAAGCTGCGGCCGCCGAGCCCGGGGTGGGGAGACGCCACAGACCTGTTCGCCGAGCGGGCGGCGGCGACGCTGCCCGGCTTCACGGTCACCGCGCAGAACGCCGCCGCGGTCGCGGAGCTGTGCCGGCGCCTGGATGGGATGCCCCTGGCGATCGAACTCGCGGCGGCCCGGCTGAGGGCGCTGACTCTCGAGCAGATCCTCGACCGGCTCGATGATCGCCTCCGGCTGCTGACAGGCGGCGGACGCGCCGGCCTCCCGCGCCAGCGCACACTACGGGCGACCGTCGAGTGGAGCCACGACCTCCTCGCCGAGCAAGAGCGTGTGCTCTGGCGCCGACTGGCGGTGTTCCCCGCCTCCTTTACGCTCGACGCCGCCGAGACTGTCTGCGCGGGGGCAAACCTGCCGGCGGGCGAGGTGCTCGCGGGCGTCGCCGACCTGACCGAGAAGTCGATGGTCGCGCGTGACGGCTCGCGTCACCGGCTGCTCGAGACGCTGCGCGCCTACGCGCGCGAGCGTCTGCGCGACGCCGGTGAGGAGCGCGAGCTGAGCCGCGCCCACCGCGACTGGTGCGGGGAGCTGGCCGCCCGCGCCCGGCCCGAGTGGACTGGACCCGACCAGGTGCGTTGGTTCGACCGCCTGGCCGCAGAGCACCCGAGTGTACGGGCGGCCATCGAGTTCAGCCTGAGCGAGCCCGGCGAGACGGAGAGGGGGCTGATGCTCGCTTGCGACTTGTGGCTCTACTGGCAGGCTCGCGGACACCTGGGCGAGGGCAGGCGATGGCTGAGCGCCCTCCTCGAGCGTGCGCCGCAGGCGACCCAGGCCCGCGCGCGGGGCCTGTGGGTCGCAGGGTTCCTCGCGCTCACCCAGCGCGACGCGGAAGCCGCCGAAGCACTGCTCGCCGAGGGCCTCGCACTGGCCCAGCGGCTGGGAAGCGAGCGCGATGTCGCGTTCGCCAACCAGTACCTGGGCCTGGCCGCGTTGTTCCGGGAGGATACGGCGGCGGCAGCGGAGCTGCTGCGCGACGCCGTCGACGTCCACCGCCGCGTCGACGAGCCAGCCGGAGCCTTCGCGCTCGCGGATCTCGCGATCGTCACGATGTTGCGGGGGCAGGGCGCACGCGCCGAGGCGCTCTTCGAGGACAGCATCGCCTGGGCCGCCGCGTCGGGCGACCGCTGGACGCGCTCTCACGCCCTCTGGGGCCTCGGGGTGCTGGCGCTCGACGACGGCCGCGCGGATCTCGCCCGCGACCTGCAGTCCGAGGCGCTCTCGTTGATGCGAGCCCTCGACGAGCGGACGGGCATCGCACTCTGCGTCGAGGCGCTGGCCTGGGTTGCCGGCGCCTGCGGTCAGGCCGAGCGCGCCGCGCGGCTCATCGGCGCGACGCATGCGGTCTGGGAGTCGATCCCATCCTCGTTGCCCGGTGTGCTGAGCGCCCGCCACGAGGCGTGCGAGCGCCGGGCGCGGTCGCGCCTCGGCACGCCGGCGTACGAGCGCGCGGTGCGCGCGGGTGCGACCCTCAGCCGCGAGGCGGCGGTCGCCGACGCCCTTGGTGAGACGGCGAGTGCGGCACCCTCACCGCCGCTCACGCCCAGGGAGCGCGAGGTCGCAAACCTCGTCGCAGCCGGCCTGACCGACCGCGAGATCGCCACCCGCCTCGTGATCTCGGTGCGGACGGCAGAGGCGCACGTCGCCCACATCCTCGCCAAGTTGGGGCTGCGGACGCGCACCGAGGTCGCGGCGATGTGGGCCGTCGGAGAAGTCCCGGCGAGCCCCCGCTCAGGCCGCTAGGTCCCGCGCCTGCGCAGCGTGCGGGCGCGCTCCAGCGCCTGGCGCACGCGGTCGGCGGACACCTTGCCGGTGCGCACCGCGCGCACCACGGCGCGGTAGGCGGCCTCTTGCTCGGCCTGGCCCCCGGGGACGAAGAGCACGTCGCAGCCCGCCTGCAGCGCCTGCACGGCGACGCTGCCCACATCGCCACCGCCGACCGCCGTGGTGGCCACCAGGTCGGCGCTGACCACCGGGCCACGGAAGCCCACCTCCTTGCGGGCCAGACGCACGACCTGGGGCACCAGCGTCGCGGGGGTCACCGGGTCGATGTCCGCGTACAGCGCGTTGGACAGCTGGACGCCCGCGGCGCCGGCGGCCACCGCCGCGAAGGGGCGCAGATCGGCTTGGCGCAGCTGGTCGAGCGACAGCCCCACCGTGGCCGGGCCCAGCTCGGGATCCTGCGAGGCGGCTCCCTCGCCCGGGAAGCGCCCGACGACGGGCGCCACCCCGCCGCCCCGCCAGGCCGCCACCGCGGCGCGCACCGAGCGCGTCACCACGTCGGCGCTCTCCCCGTAGACGAGGTCCTCAGCCGCGCCGCCCACCACGCTGATGTCCGCCCGCGGGGCCAGCACCGCATCGATGCCGAGGTCCGCCAGCGCCCGCGCCGCCGCGCTGGTGGTGGAGCGCACCGCCTGCGCGCCCTCGCCGCCGACCTCCCGCGGCTCGGCTGGCGGCAGGTCGGGGAAGGCCGAGGCCTCACCGCCGGGCTGGGGAGCCACCACGACCGGGGCGCGCCCGCCGCGCAGGGCGGCCACATTACGGGCCTGGGCGATCAGCGCGGTCATCTGGGCCTCATCGACGTAGTTGTTGGCGTCGACCAGGATCGCGCCCCACTCACGGCGCTGGAGGCGCTCGAAGAACGAGGCGGTGGGCGCCTCGCCGGCGAAGCCGACCAGGAACAGACCCGCCACCGCCTGGCCGATCCGGGCGTCGGACAGGTTGGGGGCGCGCCGGGCGCGCTCACCCTCGTCCCGCTCCTCGGACCGACCGCCCGCGACCTGGCCGCGGGGATCGCCGAAGCGCGACCCGGCCTCCAGGGTGGGGAAGGGATCGCCGCCCTTCCCGCCGGTGGCCACCACGAGGGCCACCACCACCCCCACGATCCCCAGCGCCAGCGCGCCAAGCGTCGCGAGCAGACGCCGCCGGCGCCACCACGGCCCCTCGCCCTCGCCCAGGCGCGCGAGGCGCCGAACCAGGCGCGGCCACCACGGGTCCTCGCCCAGCCGGTCGAGGCGGGCCGTCAGGCGCCGCCACCACCGATCCTCGCCGTCGATCATCTAGCCTTGGCCGCCGTGCCCGGCAGGCTCGTCATGAAGTTCGGGGGGACCTCCGTGGCCGACGCGCAGCGCCTGCGCCGGGCGGCCCAGCGCATCGTGGCCAAGCGCGAGGAGGGCCACGACGTGGTGGCCGTGCTGTCCGCGCGCGGAAGGACCACCGACGCGCTGATCCGCGACGCCCGGGAGATCTCCCCCGAGCCCGACCCTCGCGAGATGGACATGCTGCTGTCCACCGGCGAGCGCCAGTCCTGCGCGCTGTGCGCGATGGCCATCAACGACCTGGGCCACCGTGCGATCTCCCTGACCGGCTCACAGGCGGGGATCGTGACAGACACCTCGCACACGAAGGCTCGCATCCTCGATGTTCGTGCCGACCGCATCGAGGAAGCGCTGGCCCAGGACAGCATCGTGCTCGTGGCGGGCTTCCAGGGCGTCTCGACGACTCGCGACGTCACCACGCTTGGCCGTGGGGGGTCGGACACCACCGCGGTAGCCCTGGCCGCAGCCGTGGGCGCCGATGTC